>JABCSP010000448.1 GCA_018238825.1 Candidatus Thorarchaeota archaeon
GAACAAATCAGGATATCGAGGAGAAAATCGCAACACTCACGGAATCAAGTAGTGACCAAAATGATTCTACTTGTCCTACTTGTTCAAAGCCACTTTCACCAAAAGAACGGGACAATCTTATTGCTGAATATATGAAGGAGAATAAATCTAGATCTATAAAACTGAAGGACCTTCAGAAGCAACGTAAAGAACATGCAAGTAGCACAAAACACATCGAGGAACGATTAAGAGAAATTTCTACTTCAAGCGATGCTACTATCAAAGCACAGGAAACAAAGAAACAAGTAGATTCGATTAAATCTGAAATTTTGCAAAGTGAAGATGAATTATCTAAAATTCTGGGAGATGTAGGTGTATCTGATATTGATGTATTCCTTCAGAAATTCAAAGTGACTAGTGTATCTAGTCTTCAAATGAAAGTGGCTAAGTTTGAGAGCACCTTGAAGGAAGCAAGGCGAAGTACAGGCGAAATTGAGGAAAATATTCGCAGAGAGGAATTACAGGTTTCTGACCTAGAGGGTAAGAAAATTCTCATGAAACAGATGGGTGCAGAGATTGAGGAATTGAAGATACTCAATGAGCATGCAAAATATGTGAGACGTAAACTCGTGAGTGGTTTTGTTGCGGACTATGTCTTTCAGAAGAGACTAATCGGTATTATCCGAAGTGCAACAAATCAATATGTTCGCTTCTTCACTAATGGTCAATATACCAGCATTGATCTTGAACCAACTCAAGCAACTAAACGGTCTGGGTCCGGTCTAATCCTCAAAATTTGGGATGAGAGAGACCAGGCATGGAAGAAAACTGGACAATTGAGCTACGGTGATAGAACTGCTATAAGTCTTGGTCTACGCCTTGGCATTAGTAGGACAATGAGCAGTATTCGTCCTCTTAGGGACAGCCCTGTCGTTACACCCAGAGTGAGAAGTGTTCTATTAGATGAACCGTTGGGTGGCTTGGATAAGATGCGTCGTGAGTCTGTTGTTACAAATCTCATCAATGACAAAAACTTTGAACAGATATTTCTAATCACCCATACAGATGTTCAAGGATGGGATGATGTGCCCTCAATTGACGTTGCAAAAGAGGGGTCTAGCAGTACTGCAACTCTAGAAATGTAAGGTTCCACGTTAGGCTAAATATTAATCAGTAACATGTATTGCCAATGCATCATGGACGCCCTCAAAGAATACAGAAGCCGTATGACAAATGGCATCCAAAGAGTGGATAATCTATTGCTTCGTATCGGGCGTCGACAGGCACAGTTCATCAGCGAGTATCGCTATCTTATTGCAGTGATGCTAATTGGTTTCATCATCTGGGCTGTAGTTTTCAACATAGCTCTTGTGGACTATTTGAATTCAAGTGGATGGAACTCAAGAGCGGTATGGATGGGTCCTTTTCCCGGACCGGCTGATTTCGATTTCTTTGGGTACACTATACCATATCAATTTGAGGGATATAGCGACTACTCTTTCTACTATGTCCATTGGGGCCACAATGTGCTTAATGGAGTGATGCCTTACTCAGAAGAATTTGGTTATCTTTTGATGGATGGTGTTGTTAATGAAAACGGACTCTACATTTTCCCGCCATTAACTGCATATCTCTACGGTGCAGGAATTTGGCTTGAAACCCTAATTGGTCCTGGAAATTGGGGGATTGGTCTGTTACTGGCCTCTTTTGGTTATCTCACTGCATTACCTGTCTATGGTATTGCAAAAGAACTCTCAAAGAATCCAAGAGTCGGCGAGATTGCGGCACTGACATACCTCCTCAATCCCCTTGTTCTCTACCATATTGATTACGTCTGGCTTAATCCGTCGGCATTCTACTTTTTCTTCTTTGCAGGATTTTATGCTTTAGTGAAGAAGAAAAAACACACAAGCACAATTCTAATTGTAACTGCTGCGTTGTTCAAACAGACTGCCTGGTTCCTTGGAATTCCTCTAGTCATTTACCTTGTCATGCGTACGCGTGAACCTCAAGAGTCGATTCCAAGTACTGATGATTGTGATAGAACTGATTCAATCCCTGAAGTTGATAATGCATCCAAATCAAATAGATTTTCATTCCTGACAGATTATTTTGATTTCCGAAGTTTTTCAGTGAGCATTGTTGTTGCAATTTCTTACGCTGGTGTAGT
>JABCSP010000449.1 GCA_018238825.1 Candidatus Thorarchaeota archaeon
GTGCTATCCTGTCCAGATATATTACAAGAACTGTAATTATTGCAGTGATCATAAAAATAATTGCAAGGATAAGATTTGAAATCAAGCCCGCAAGAATTGCCCCTGTTAGAGCTCCCAAGGTACCACCTATAGCTACCCACACTCCAATTTTCCTATCAATATTTTCTCTTTGAGTGTATGCACCTATTGATGATGAGAATGGTATGACAAATAGGTTAATTCCAAAAGCTTCTATCAGTGGTAGTCCTGCAAGATTGAGGAGGGGAATTCTGACAGATCCTCCCCCAATCCCAAATATTCCACTCATAAGACCAGCAATAAGTCCTATAGAGAGAAAGATAATTACCAAGATAATGTCCATAGGACTCACACTCAGACATTATTTCGTGCTTTGATTGTTTTTAGAAGCTTACCCCCTATCTATTCGAATATTGCTGAAGTATTGTGTTTACGATTTCTTGACTTTCATCACAAGCACTACTATGACTACTAGTGCAATTACTCCTCCTGCAATTAGTGTGAGAGTCATTTGATCGATACTCGTCACATGGGTTGTAGCCGCATTTACTGTTACAGTGAAATCTACAGATGTCGTATAACCCAGAGTGTCATTTTTGAGTTTAGATAAGCATTCAGAGGACAGAGTTTCCTCGAAAAAGCAATAAAGGCTGAAATACGATGCTCCTTGTGGGATAATAATGCGTAACCAAACACCATTTGCCCTCTGTTTGATTGGTGGGCTATTATTGATAGGAGCCAGCTATACTGGTGGGATTAATACTATTGCTCTAATCTATATCTTAGTACACTCGATAGCTGCCTTGGCACCATTGTACCTCATTATTGACATTCTCTTATTCATCCTATTGATCATCGCTTGGTCTGGCGGAATTGCGGTTATTCTTGGAGGTTTCTTGTTAACAACCTCTCAAATTAGACTTGGCAAACTCATAATCGGTATAGCTGCAGGTTTTGGGCTCATCAGTTTTATACTGGGTATAATTTGGGTTGTAATGACATTTGGTTGGGTAGGTCTTCTAGCTCTCACTTGGCTTATCCTCAATACTGCATGGGCTTTAGGACTTGTACTCACGATAATTGCGCGAAGCAGTGCAAAGTGAATTTCCATGTTAACAAGCTAATAGTTATTGGGAACTATTGCTTTTCTAAGAGTCATCCGTATTCAGAAATCTAGGTCTAGAATAGACAGATGTTTTCTTGAGGAAAGGCATTCGAGTTGTCAGAATGGCGGACCTTGTGAAATTATTGGGATTACTGAATTTTGGAATGAAGATAAAGAAAGAGAGTGAAGGAATAGCAATGTATACGTATGGTCCTGTACCTTCATGGCGGTATGGTCGTTCATTGGGAGTCGATGTTACTACTCCCCCAAAGAAGTGCACTTACAACTGTGTCTATTGTCAACTTGGTTCAACAGAGAAACATGTGGTTTCTCCTGAAGCAATTAGAGAGTCGTTGCCTTCTACAGATGATATCGTGTTTGAAGTCAAGTCGATTCTGAACAGACTGGACAGAAAGACTGTAGATGTTCTTACATTCTCGGGAACCGGAGAACCAACGCTCAATCTTGAAATTGGAAGTATTGTTACAGCAATCAGAGAAACAGTGAAGGATTTGCCTATTGTCCTGTTGACAAACTCCTCTCTCCTCCCAAGAAAAGATGTACGAACAGCAGTATTAGGATTTGACATAGTGACTGCTAAATTTGATGCAGGAGATGAGGACACATTCAAACGGATTAATCATCCCTCAAAGGGAACATTCACGCTTGAGGAGATTCATGATGGGATTAAGCAGCTCCGGAAGGAAACAAAGGGTATGGTGGCTCTAGAAGTCATGTTACTGAAGGATTCTAGGGGTTTCAGTAATATCGAAGGATCTTCTAGGCAAGCTCTTATCGATGGAATCGTCGATTTAGATGCGGACTTGGTACAAATTTACACGCCTTGGCGTCCAGGTGCTGTACAATCTATCAAGCCCATTTCAGCTAGAATACTTCAAGATTTTGCAACAGAGCTTGAGCAGTATCTAGAACCAGAGAAACTCTGGGTATATGGTGTTCATGATTCGCGAGGGAAACAGGTCAATTGGAAGGTTCAGATTGATCTAGTGAATGAAACATTAA
>JABCSP010000065.1 GCA_018238825.1 Candidatus Thorarchaeota archaeon
AACATTTCCCACGCCCCTGACCAGATAAACTCCCGGCCGGTACCCTCCCCAAGGCGGAAAAAATCTCTTACAATATCCGGAAGGAAAAATAAGGCCAGAATGGATACAAGTAGGCATATTCACTGTAAATCATATCAGTATATTTTCCATCCAGACTCCAGCCTGCCCCACCATCTCTATATACCATAACTGCAACGGTATCACCAGGTTCGTCTCCATTTGGAATGATAACACCATGGCTCATATATACAGCATTGGGTGTAACAGATACCGAAGGGGAAGTATAGGCATAGTAGTCTCGTGTAATACTATCATTGTATGAAACAACGAAATCACTCTGCCATTCTGTTCCTGTCCACTTAACCTCAGAGTATTCATAATGATATGGATGAGGATATTCCCCCTTACGATCAAGATATATGCAACACGGCTTGCCTGAATTGTCACAGAATGCACCTATTGCATTTGCCAGAGTGATAAAGTCACCAACAATGGAGACATCCCAATCACTTCCATCCCAATATGCGGCGCATAAGGTCTGCTCATGCATATCAGCCCCATCCAATGAAAAAATAACAGGATTTCCTTCTCCGTCAAAGGTTATAGATGTCGGTCTTTGATGTTTGCACAAACCATCCATCACTGTATTTATCCCCCAGCCACTCAAACCTTTTGTGCCATACACAATGTATCCATACTCATTACCAAGTGCGTAAACTAACGGACCCGACTCGGGTGTGCTCGTCACACTCCTTCCATCCCTCTTTCTTTTCTGGAATAATGCATTGAAATCTAGATACATAATTTACTCATTAGTCTAATGACGTATTCTGGATATTTTGTAATGAATAGAATCATTGAGAGATTCCTTCTCTCATCTCCTCCAAAGAAGGAAGTTCTAATCGATGTTTGTAGTCCTGCCATTTCTTCCAGTATCCACGGAGATATTCACCAATCTCTAATGGATCTCCGAAGACTATCTCATAGTTTTGAAGGATGCTTGCCTTGATAACAATGGGGAGCGTTTCGAAAATTGTGATATCATATCTCGGTGGTATTTTGCCAAGCATTTTCATCTTCAATGTTTTAATCGCTTTCTCATCATCAAGACGTGAAATGACTACAATATCAATGT
This sequence comes from Candidatus Thorarchaeota archaeon, assembly GCA_018238825.1. GTDB lineage: Archaea > Asgardarchaeota > Thorarchaeia > Thorarchaeales > Thorarchaeaceae > SMTZ1-45. Next base: position 1,136 of record JABCSP010000065.1, read on the forward strand.
CCGAATCCTTGCGCCATTCTCCTTTAAGAATGGAACCAAAGACAATAATATCATACTCCACAATTGAAGTAAGATCACTTCTAATCTCCTCATAATCCATCAAGATATTCCTCCACACGCGTAACCATCTGGGTCAATGTATCATTGACATCCTTGAAGGAATCCAAAACAATCTCTCTATCAACACCATTGTATTGATGAACGAGAACATTTCTTAGACCATTGCAGCTTTTCAGATGTACTGCAATTTCTTTTGTGAAGAATCCCTGTGATACAAGATACTCGATATTGAAGTTATCACCTTTGGGAATATTCCCTTTATCTTTGATTAGCATAGCTATAAGATCCATTGCACTTTCAATCGATGTGAAGAGACAGTAATAGAGAGCTCTCTCTTCGATTTCATTTGGAATTTCAATCAGACTCTCAGCTAATGATAAACTTTCAACAACATAGCGCATCTTTGTCTTGTATCTTGTTTTTCTGAGTTGGTCCATATTGATTCAATCCGTTATGAGTGAATTATCTCCAAGTAGTTTTTGATGATATGAACAATGTATGCAATGTATTGTTTTCTTCTTGATAAAGACTGTTGTAATGAGATTTGTCGAAAGTTAGGGTGCTTGTCACACTCCTTCCATCCTTTTCTTTTAGACTAGACAATATCGGGGATAAGTGCCTTCGATCCATGAAACTTGGCTTGCACAAGTGCCTTAATTGCAGTAACTCTTGATGGAACCAATTCAAGAATATTGATTCCCATCAGTTTACATAATGCTGTAGTTGTATCCGCCAAGCGATTACATGTTGGACTTGTGAGAACATTCTTTTTCCCTAAACGATTTTCAAGTAGGAGTTTTGTTTCTGTTATTGCACAATCTCCAGCGATAAATACTCGACCAGATATTGAATTCAAATCTTCTTTATTGAATCCCTTTCCCATGAGAATAGTGAATCCGCCTTTGCCTCCAAAATCATAGTACAACATCTGCAAAGTCATTCTAACGTTCAAGTCACACCCCTCGGGACAAAGTAGTTCCTGTCCACGAATGATGTTAACATCCTCTGGCATATCATCTGGGATGTCGCACGGATATTTTTTCGTAAATCGAGATAGGTCGCCTTTGACTTTAATTTTTTCCAGCTCTCCAACACCAACATCATCCTCTTGAACCAAAGAAAGATGTTTGATCTCGCCAATCTCATAACCAAGAACTCTAGCCCCAATCACATCTGTTGCTAGTGTATCGGCACCCCCAATGAGAATGTCCAGTTTCTCTATTGATTTGCTGAGAAAAGTTTGCAATGGATAATGTCCATTGAAGACAGCATGTGTCCCATCGATGAGTGTGTAATCAGGTCGTACTAGCAAGTAGAAATCTGCTAACCTTCGATGCAAGTTGTAATTATGGTGATATCCACGGTCTTTATGACTTGGGAAGGCCATTTGATTCTTGATACCCAAGGTCACAGTGCTCATAGAATGAGTCTTCAATTTGGGAAGTGAAACATACGTGTGCTCATCTTTCTCATGAATGAACTTGTCCACGATTAATTTTGGAAATTCTATTGCTTCTTCAAAATGCGCCAGATCAACTTTTAGACACGAATCCTCATCCAGGTAGATTGGTTTAGCACCAGTTCTCTTGCATATTTCCTTGTATCCAGTGAATTCGAAAACGACCCTTGTCATATTGGCTTGTGTGGAATTTTCCATCACGAAGACTCTCTTCGCACCAACATCCTGAAAATATCTGATAGTGGCTTCGAGCACATTCGGGTCCGTGTAGGCGTATGGTTTGAAGTCGATTCCGTTTGGTTTGAGATATACTTCCCCTGAAGATTTGATTAATTCCTCTCCAGGTGTTGTATTTTCAAAGACTTCACGAACTGCCTCAAGCATTTCCTCCTTGATATCTACTATAGCCACATCGATCATGTTTATTCAACTAAGATGTAGAGATTCCGACCTAGAAAAATGTAGTGGGTTTCCTTATCGACGCTCAATACATAACGCTTTAAGCATTCGCCTATTTTTCCGAGGCACAGGCATAGCAACTATGCAAACTTTTCAGACTGGTTCTATTGAGGATTAACAACCTTCCTGTATTTCCACATGAAGACTGTCCTAGTTTTGAATGACCTGAATTCGCAATAGCGAGTGATTAACAATGAGCGATAATAAAGTAGAGGCCATTGAGGCCACAATTTCCGAGCTTAAGCCCGGAATGAAAAGTGTCAATATCACCTTCAAGGTCATGAGCAGGACTGAAATAAGAACAGTCGAATCTCGTAGAGACGGTGAAACATACAAAGTACTAGATGCCACTGTTGCTGATTCGACAGCTAAGATTATGATGCCTGTTTGGAACGAGGCTATTGAAAAAATAGAGGAAGGTACAACTTATCGCCTTCTAAATGGATACACAGGTCTCTTCCGAGGTAACTTACGACTTCAATTAGGGAAGTTCGGTACGATTGCAACAGCTGAAGAACCAATAGAAGAAGTGAACATGGAACTCAACATGTCCGTTGAAGAACACTCGAGTCCTCCAAGAAGATAATAGTTGAATATTGATTTGTTTTGATGAAGGAGCTGGCACTCGTTGTGCTCCTTCCATCTTTTCTTTTTACATTTGGAACCTCCTCGTTACTGTTAGATAGAGAGCATATTTTAAGCGCGATGTATTCTTACGCTTGATGTGATTCAATGACAGTGGATATTATTGCACTTCGGGACAAGTTCGAAACAGCTCATCACTTGCTAACAACCTCAGACAATAAGACACTCTTCCTGAGGATTTGGGAACCGCAAGGACAAGCACTCAAAGATTCAGCAATTCTATTACTACACGGAATCACTGCATATAGCGGACCTTATGGGATGATTGCTGAGCCCTTGGCAGAAAAAGGATTTACAGTCTACGGGCTTGATTTGAGAGGGCATGGTCTTTCAGATGGGAATAGAGGCGATAGTCCTGGTATGGAGCTGTTCATTGCCGACCTCTGTGAAACCTTAGACTTCGTGAAGCAACGTCACACAAAGGTAGTCATCATGGGCCATAGTCTTGGAGTGCTATCAAGTCTAATTGCTTTGAATAACTGTCTAGAGAATATTGATGGTGCAGTTCTTCTAAGTGCAGCTAGGAAATCAAGACCACATGCTTATCCGAAAATGTCTATAGGTCAAAAATTGAAGATACTGCTCAGTTCGATTATCAGACCTAGCAAACCTGTGATAGATTATTACCGCGAAGGAATGGTTGGACTTGATGATCCTCTTTTCAATTTCAGCTACACATTCCGTTTTATGAAACTCGTAAATCTTGTGGACTTTAAGTTTCCAGAGATTGAGAACTTACCTGTCTTTGTTGGAATTGGTGACAATGATGAATTGTTTGCTGTTGAGGATTGTCAAAAATTATTCGATGAGATTCCTACAGAGGACAAAATGTTTCATGTCATTAAGGATGGAAAGCACGCAGTATTCCCACCCGATTGCTGGGACCCACTCACAGGTTGGCTCGAAGAACATTTCACCTAAGTTCGTTTCAAAACACACATTTTGATTTCCCTAGGGCTGAAGACTAAGCTAATGCTATTTCCATTGACAGTGTGTTCTTTGACTATCGAACCATCAATCTTCACCTCTTTACAATCCACAAAACTAGCTGATAGTTGTGTATGTATTTCAACCGGGTTACTTTCTATGTTGTACATTGTAACAATGACCGCATCTTTGCGTACTCTTAACGAAGAAATCCTTACTGTTGGGTCATCGATCTGGATGATTGGTTCAAGTAGTTCATCCACAACAATAGTTTGATCCAGAGAAACTGTTAATGCGTTCTCAAGTGCTGCATCTGCATGGGCTGCACTAGTGTGTAGTGGTGTTTTGTTGGAGTGAATGATGAACCCGTATTTGTATTCATATTCCGCCTCATACTCTTGAGCTCCAGGAGTTTCTTCTCCGGGTCCAGCATGTATAGGTCTCTCAGGGAAATCTGAGCGTGATAGCCATCCTATAGAACGAACAAGTGTTATCGCAATTCGTTGACTATTTACTAGTTCTACTTCTGGCAATCCCATATTGAAGACTGTAATAGATTCGTTTCCATTATCATCATTAACTCTGATGAACCGCTTTTGTGCTTGGATTCCTGAAGGCATTTCTGGAAACATAGAATGGGTTCTCTCTAATTCATCAGCATCTGGAATAGCTACTGGAGATCCCTTTCGCTCCACAACGCCAAAGTGAGTTGCAGTATGAGATTCCCCTGAAGAAAACGGAAGGTCAAAGCAGACTCTAAGTCGGTGGTCTTTTGCTTTATTTGTGAGTCTAGTTTTCACTTCGATTCTTGGAGTATCACGATAGAATCTGAATGTTGATTCAACAGGGATTTTCACTTTGCCCTTTCGTTTCTCTCTTGAAGGGTCAAGGCTTTCAAAGAGCTCTATTTCCATTTCCTGTTTAATCTCAGCTACTATTGGACCCGAGTTGACAATGCTTCGCTTGACATTCTTGACCTTGACACTATCAGGACCTACTCTTCCGAAAGTGTACTCATCGCCACGGTCTCCGTAGTCCTCAAATATGTGAAGTTCTTCATATCGCATTCCACTCACTTTATTGACGATGTTAAATGTGCCATTCTTGTTGAAAGAAATCGAATAGAATCGATTACTTACTTGACTATCACTGACCTGAAGTTCATCAGCGGTAGGCTCAGGTGGACTTGTAACAGGAACTAATTTCGTGAATGACCAAGGTATTAGTGGAATAACTGTGGCATAGATATTCTGAGTCGGCTTTGCTGCAATAAGGTGCACTTTCTTGTATCGTTTGCTTGCAATCAACTCCTGAGTATCTTGTTTGAATCCTTCCCAATCAAGGTCGCCAATAAGCTGGTGATCTGAAACAAATCTGACTTCAAGTAACCCCGGTTTATCTCCATCATAGTACTCTACTTCATTGATGTAGAAATTCATCAGTTTTCTTCCCGGTAGAAGATTGATACCCATCTTGGCCATCCTCATTCCAACAGTCGTTTCGAAGAAAATCTCATCTTTTGAAGCTAAACGTTGAACTGGATAGACTGTACCGTTAGGTGCCCGTAATCCGTCAATCTTTTGGTCTTTTGCTGCAGAAAATTCTAGATAGATTGGAGATTCCAAACTTCCTCCCGAGCTATAAACAAGAATACTCGATTCAGTGGATTCTTCTGCAGTTTCTTTGATGTTTTTGATTGAACTTTGGACAAGACTCTCTCCGATAGATTCCGCCCACGAGAAACGAGCTTTCATCTCTTCATGAGTGCTATCAACTGAACATCCACATATCGAATCATGAGGATGATTTCTTAGAAGCCATTTCCAAGCGGTGTTCAGATAACTAGTCGGATAATTATTCTTCAGTGCTAACCAAAGATAGGTACTGATGGGTTCAGCTTGCCTCACCAGTAAATCCTCGACTCTTTGATTCCAAAGCTTGATCCACATTCGTGCTGAATACGTATCCTGCAAAAGTGGAGCCCTCGCAGAAGAACGAAATTCTCCAGAGTGTGTCGGAGGAGTATAATCGGATTCAGAGATTGCCTTCTCTAGTTCCTCAAAGTATTCATTGAGAGATCCAAGAGAAATGTCCAATCCTTCTTTTTTCATTCGCTCGCTATATTCTTGTACAAATGCTTGAGGTGGTAAGTGGTCAGAACCATTCATGAACAGATATACTGGAACTGGTGAGAAGGGTTCAAGTGTTGAGATGCCCTTATCGACCATTTCAGTGAATCCCTTGTAATCATCAACGAATCGGGAAACATTCCCATAGCCACCTGGTAGATACACACCTGGAATTGAAGAGGTTGAAGAAGGATGAGATTTCCAAGTGAAGGGAACTGTTACTATATCCTGTGGTACTCCTCTCCAAAGCACTGTTGTTTTGAAGTCTGTGAGGTCACTCAGAAGTTGAGGAATAGCGCTTGAATGGCCAAACATATCTGGCAAGTATCCAATCTTCATAAGTGGAATTTTAAATTTTTCAGCCAAATCAAAACTATACTCGATGTTCCGGATGAGACTCTCACCGCCCACGAGCCATTGGTCTGGAAGTACATACCACGGTCCCACAGTTATCTTTCCATCGCGGATCCATTTGAGCAGTTCCTCACTTCGCTCAGGTCTTATCTCAAAGTAATCTTCTAGGATCACTGTCTGGCCATCCAACATGAACCTGTAATCCTGTTGTTTCAGAATCTCTAGAAGATCATCAATTAGATCAACTAGCATATGTCTAAATCTCTGAAAGGGTAAGTACCACTCTCTATCCCAATGAGTGTGCGGAACAATAATGACCTTCTTGACAACCATTTTTATCACTTAGACTTCTGACGCTCTTCCCTCACAAAATGTTTTCGATGAATTAGATTACTAGGGGGGCGCAGGAACACCTACAAACACTCTATAGAATAATCCTGTAAAGTTAAGGGAGGTAAATGGTGGAGGACTCGGTGAGCGTGGATCAAGGATGAAATAGATTACTGTACTTTGATTAATGGCGGTTTCGAATGCTTCAGATATTGGACTATAGACTGTAAAATTCTGTGTCAATGGTATCCAGTAAATCAGACCAGTTGAAAGGCTAACAACAATCCCATCATCCGGTATGATATTATTCTCAGCAATATAGAGAAGGTCATTGTATGCAATTGGTGGAATAATCGGACGAGTTCTTTGTGACGCTTGAACTCCATTCACAATTTGAATACTGCAAACTAGCACAATAATCGCAATAACAAAAACCGTCTGCTTCTTTGGTGTCTTGAATGGTCTAATCACTGATACAATATATGCAACTCCGAAACCAGTTGGAATGAACATAAGCATGGCGAACCTCCATCGCCATTCCCAAGGTATCAATGGGCTGCACAGAATGATCTCAGCAATCCCAATCCCGAAAATAATGGCAATATCTTTGTTGATGTTGTTTCGAAGTAGATGATATCCAACTGTACCCATTCCCAAAATCAGGACAATCCCAAGTGATTCTGGTCTGATTAGAAAAGCAAGCCAATCCGTATTCTCGATTCCCAATGAGTCAGTATCTGTGATTTGGGATGTAAAACTGATAATTTTTGAGAATTTACTCACAGCATCTGGATAGATGACAAGGACTACTATGAGCAGTCCAAGGAGTCCTACACCAAGTTTAGCCACCGTCCTTGTAGTAGGTATCCACAGTTTTCTTTCCCTTACCACACAATACAACCAGTGAAAGCCGACTCCAATGACGATAAGACCTGATGGAAATATGTGTGTGAGAAAAGTAGCAAATAGAAATACAACTGCCAGAATCAAATCCTTTCGTGATTCATGACGAGTTGCACGGACATAGAAGTAGAAGAATGCGAACATCAGTGCAAGTCCTGCAAGATTCTTGTAGAATCCGTTATCTAATGCGAGCATCTTGGGGTCGAAAACAAGATAGAAACTAGCTATCCATGATAGCGTGAATTTTCCAGAAATCTCTTTGAAGAATAGAAATGAGGTGGGTGCCACTAGTGCCGCAAAGATTGCCATCCCAACTTTAATTCCTAATGGGATGTTTCCCAAAACCAAAGCCCATACTGTTTGATAATAGAAGACCAAGGGTGGGTCGAGATGATATGGTAAACCTGTTTCAAGGATACTAATTACTTGGAGATCATAATATGCTCCATCCATCCCATATGACATATGAGGGAATTTGATGAGTACAAGCATATGAAAAATCAAAGCTGCAACAAAGAGGATGAAAACTGATAATATTCTCGCAATTCTCGATTCAGTTATTTTATCCAGGAATTCAAACCCTGTTTTACTATTTTGATTTTCAGGTGGAATCATAGCGACCATGGATTAGATTCTAAGTTTATTATAAAAGTCCATGAACGAATCATCTATCCTTCTGAAAACTAATCGTGAACAACCACTGCATTAAATGTGTCTGAAAATTATAGAAATCAGAATAAACGTGAATGAATCATGTCACGAGATGTCGCTTCATTTTCCTTCTTGGTTTTTTTCCAATGGAATTTTGTAATTTAATTTTGAGTTACAAAGTGTAATTATATCGAGATTTTCACTTTCCGTAGTAAATGCATTAATAAGTCAGAATTTTTGGTTTGAATTATGATTCATTACCATCATATGCCTAAAGATTAGTACGTATAGCTTGTCAGATAACCTCCGCGATGTATACGCGATTTGTGGTGTCTGCTTTTGGCAAAAGATAATGAATACAAACTGAT
>JABCSP010000066.1 GCA_018238825.1 Candidatus Thorarchaeota archaeon
CAACCACCAACAAGTAAGACTACAGCAAGGCCCAGTCCACTTACGAAACGAATTGCTGGGAAAAATGTGGCTTGAGCTTTTCCTGCAGCCACATTTGATTCATAATCTGCCTCATTGAGTTCAGCGAAAATCTCTGCGCTTATTCTCTCCCTCGCGAAACTTTTTGTCACTTTAGCCCCTGAGATACTCTCTGCAAAGTTTGCAGTCACACTCGATATAGTCTTTCTAGTTCGTCTATATGCCGCTCTGAGTTTCCTTCTGAAATAGAGCGTAAGGACTAACAAAATTGGTACCACCGTTAGTGATGCCAGAGCAAGTCTATAATCTACAGTAAAGATTACGATACCTATCGCAAAGACAACGAAAATCTGAGCAAAGGTACTAATCAGACTTCCAGCTAGTAATTCGCTCATCCGGTCAACATCATTTGTTAATCGTGAGATGATTCTCCCACTTGATGAGTGGTCGTGGAATTCTTCAGACATCTCTTGGACATGTGTGTAGAGGTCTTGTCTGATATCATAAACTGCTCTTTGTCCCATCAGTGCCATGAGATATTCTGTGCCATATGTTGTTAGCCAATAGAAGAACATCACGATGATGTAAAGGGTTGCAGTGGATGTGATTGCAGTTAGATTTCCACTAATCACCGCGTCTGGGAAATCAACATCAATTGCCTGCCTGATAATGAACGGAGTCCAAATACCTATGCCAATTCCTATTGCTGTTAGCATAACTACTGCTACGAATAACTTCCTATATGCAAGAATATACTTCACCATTCGCCAGAGGAGTGTGCGGTCTGCATACTCGAAGGTCCTTGCATCTGGGTCATCTTCATGATCGAGACTCAAGGTCTTTCACCCTCCTGAATGGGTATCTCAGAGGCTGTATCATCGTCCACAAATGCGGCAAGTTCCATTTCTGTTAGAGTCTGATGGATACCTAGGTACAACCCCTCTTTGGCAATGAGCTCTTCATGAGAGCCCTTCTCTACAATTTGCCCACGTTCCATCATCACAATCAAATCAGCGTTTCTTACTGTACTCAACCGGTGAGTGATGATGAACGTAGTTCGATTCTTCATCAGATTCTCCAATGCTTTCTGAATGAGCATCTCGGTCTTTGCATCAACAGAGCTTGTAGAATCGTCAAGAATCAATATCCTTGGGTCTGCTAATAATGCTCGAGCAATTGCTATACGTTGCTTTTGGCCGCCAGATATTGTTACACCGCGTTCCCCAATTTCCGAATCATATCCATCTTCGAGGGTCATTATGAAATCATGAATCATTGCTGCCTTTGCAGCACTCTCAACTTCTTCCAGGGTTGCTTCTGGTTTTGCAAATGCAATATTCTCTTTTATTGTAGCACTGAAAAGAAACGGATCTTGATGGACCATTCCTATTCGCTTTCTGAGATCATCAAGTGCATAGTGTCTGATATCAATCCCATCAATACATATTGTGCCAGGGGGTTCTACCTTAATGATTGCTCCTTCAATATCTATGCTGTCATTTTCTACCAGGTATTTAACATCACCAATCTTGAATTTTCCCTCGGTGACACTGTATGTCTTACCTCGAAAAGTAACCGTGCTATTTGTATCTGCGTCGTAAAATCTTGGGATTAGATTCACGAAACTAGTCTTTCCCGATCCTGTTCCTCCTAACAAAGCTACAATCTGACCAGGTTTGACATTCAATGTGACATCTCGGAGAATATAGTTCTCTTCACTATAACTGAAGAAGACATTATTGAAATCTACAGCACCTTTAAAATTCGAAGCATCAACTGGTTTTTCTGGGTTCATGACTGCATCTTTAGCATCCAAAATAAAGAAAGTTCGCTCACCAGCGGCTGAAGCTCTTTGATACATGCCTACTCCCCAACTGAGGAATCTAGCAGGCATCATCAACATACCAATCAGTGATACAAATCCTACAAACTCACCCATAGATAGAGTACCTTCCACAATGAAGAATCCACCAATATAAATTAGAAATCCAACAACAGCTCCAAAGAGTGACGGGAGCATTGGATGATAGAATGCCATGAGTCTACTAGCTTCGACCCTGAGGTCAAGGAAACCTTTGTTTTCCTTCTCTACTCTTTTTGCTTCACGCGCTTCAGATGCGTAGGATCTAACCACTTTGTGACCAATAATATTCTCAGCTATAACAGAACTGAGAGAACCATATTGCTTTCGAGCTGCATAGAAGACAGGCCTTACTTTCTTAGCAAACACATAGATGAACATTACAATAATCGGTAAGAGCACCAACATGTAGGCCGTAAGCTCTGGGCTCACCATATACATCACAAAGAACGTTCCAATCAACATGGAAATTCCAATCAATATGACTCGGAAACCCCAGAAGAGAAACTCTCTCATTGTGGTTACATCAGTAGTAACTCTAGCCAATAGCTGTCCAGTTTCGTTCTCGTCATAGAATGCAAGATCTTTCTCCATTAGACTATCGTAGACTTCTTTGCGTATATCATAGATGACTCTCTGTGAGTTAATTGCAGATCCATATCTTGCTATTATGTCAAAGAAACTGTATAGAGCTCCTAATGAAATGTAAAGCAAAACGTAAGGTATCAACTGATCCATTTGATTTGCAAGGATAATATTGTCGATGATATGAATAGTGACTAAGGGCGTGATTAGATTGAATACAACACCGATGACTGATGACAAAAGAAATCCAAAAAAGATTACTTTGTTTCTCAGCGCATAGCCTGTGAGTCGTCTAATGTGACCCAATTTTTCAGCCCCATTCCTTTTTGAAATTCTCGTTTATGATAAGACTTGTGAAGTATGCATGTTCAATCAGTATCCAATTCAGCTGCATTTCCCTGCAAGCAAAGTTCCCAAGTTACGGCATTCTTCTAATACTGATTTCCCAGGATAGTCTTTTGCTTTAATTGGTTGCTCAATCACTAACTCTACATTGAGTTCTATCAGCCTGTTGGTGATTTCATCTGGAGCTTCTCCGCTCCATCCGTAAGAACCGTAACTCGCGGCAGGAAGGCCCTTCAGATCTGTAAGTTCTGATAGGATTCGCTTCACCATGGGAAGTACTCTCTTCATTCTGGTCGAGCTACCTATCGCAAAAGCGCAGAAATCCGCTAGTCCATTGAACTCTTTAGCATCAACAATCTCGCATTCGGCACCAGACGATGTAACACCTTCACATATTGCCTCTGCCATTGCTTTTGTTCGACCCCGAGTACTCTCGTAGATAACTCCGACTTTCATCTTGAATCTTTTCGATATTTGCAATCGTGTAACAAAAGACTATCGAAACAGGACATTGCAAGAATACCACTTTGCTGATAAGGAACGACTGATGCGTAGCATGTGGATATGTCAGAAGAGATACGAAGGAAAGCAGTCAAAGTCTGTAAGATACTCATCAGCAAGTATGGCAAAGAAGTGAGTGAAAGGAAACTCCCTCCAATCGATGAACTTGTGATGACAATCCTTAGTCAACATACCAACGATATCAATATGTTTCGTGCGTTCGAGAGTTTGAAAGGGGCTTACTCTTCTTGGGAAGAAGTCCTTGCTGCTCCACAAGATGAGTTGGCTGTGACTATTCGGTCATCTGGAATGTATAATTTGAAGGCAAAACGGATTCAAGCCACCCTTAGAGAAATCCAAGAGCGAGTCGGTAAATTAGATATATCTCATCTTGAAACAATGGAGATAGCAGAGGCAAAAGAATGGTTAACATCTTTGCATGGTGTAGGACCAAAGACTGCTGCAATAGTTCTGCTATTCTCATTCGGACTTCCTGTGTTACCTGTTGATACCCATGTTTGGAGAGTAACAAAGCGATTAGGTATCATCGATATGAAAGTTTCACGAGAGAAGGCTCATAATCTCTTGGAACAGATCATGCCCATTGATTGTATTCCATCTCTCAACAAGAATCTGGTTCAACATGGTAGGGAGATTTGTCGTGCACAGAATCCCAAGTGCGCAGACTGTATTTTGAATCATTTCTGTGACTACTATAGTTCGCACAGTTGATTGGTCACTATATTTCATTCCCCAATCTTCATTGAACTGTTAAAATGACTATCAAATTACGTAATCCTATCAACATCTTAAAAAGGGTGGTCTTTTTTCCTTAGACAAACACCGATTTTAAGCCTCAGTGGAGTGAAATTAGCAATTGCAGATAGTCCTTACACCTGATACATTGTTTATCATTGGAATATCTCTTGTACTGGCATATTTCGGTGCTGAAATAATGCAGAAGATCGGAATACCTCGCATTCTTGGTTTCATGATTGCTGGGTTAGTTCTTGGTATGATAGGTGTAGTTGACGAAACAGTTAGGGTTTCTCTGTTTCCACTAGTTGATTTGGCTCTGGGACTCATTGGCTACAATATAGGACTGGAAATACGAAGGGAAGTCTTCAGTGGACAAACACGTAGATTATCTGTTATCCTTGTTGCTGAGTCTATACTCACGTTTATTGTTGTAACATTCCTGACCTGGATGTTACTTGGGGCATGGCACATTGCGATTGTTTTTGGTGCGCTCGCTAGTGCTACTGATCCTGCCTCTACTATTATGGTAATTTGGGAAAGAAAGACAAAAGGGAACCTCACTGACTCACTAATGTTCATTCTGGCTTTGGATGATGTCATTGCAATCCTCTTGGCTAATGCAGCTATCTCCCTAGCAGTTTTGTACTATGCTACACCAGGAACAGTGACAATTTTGGCGGTAGTAGTGACATTGGCCTTTGATTTAGTAGCATCAAGTGTAGCAGGTGCCATACTTGGTTTTGTCATGGTATATTTTGTCAATAGAGAGGATAGCAGAAAACAAATTCTAGAGTTCGAATTTGGAATGATAATTCTTCTAGTGGGTCTCATGTCATGGCTTAATCTTAGTACTATTCTCTCTTGCATGGTGTTTGGATTCGTTGTTGGTAACTGGGTACATCCTGATAAAGACCCAATCAGTAAAACCCTGAAAGTAGTAATGTCGCCAATAGTGATGATATTCTTTGTAATTGTAGGGGCATCAATCAACCTATCGCTCATTGCTGAGGTGAGCGTAATAATTCTCGCTAGTGTTTATGTTTTAGGTAGAACCTTTTCGAAATATTTTGGAGCTCGTGGAGGATCTCACATTACAAATACGCCCCCATTAACCTCCAAATATCTTGGTCTGTGTCTAATGTCACAAGCAGGAGTAGCAGTAGGGCTCTCACTAGTGGTAGAGAAAAACTTTCTTACAATTGGATCAGCTGAAGCAATATTCTATGGGGCGCTTATTCTGAATGTGATTGCGCTCACTACCATGATTCTACAAATATTTGGACCAATCGCAGCCAGTGAAGGTCTCAAGAGAGCAGGCGAATATCCTGAATATCTTGGTACTACTAAAATTAATGGTCTCTACATACAAGATAATGGAATACCATATCCGCAGAGCTCTCTGCTCACTGAGAGTGAAACCGATGAATTGCTAGACCCTGAACAACGGGATAATGATGACTCCTGAGCATATCGATTATTAAGATGGTTGACATTCCTGATTGACCATGTCAGATTCAAATTGTATACGTGATGAGCCTTGGCAGATTCTGTGTCGTGTTGTAAAGCAAGAAGGTCATTGCGCAGCTGGACACAAAGTTGGAGATGAGGTACTCTTTACCGGTGATGAAGTAAAAGGAAAGATCTGTATCAGTGCGATGTATTCTATGCTGCCAAAGATTTATGCCATGATGCACAATGCAAAATTTCCATGGTTAAAGGATCAATGTGTTGCAACTCATGCATGCCCAGATGGATTTAATCCGTTGATGTATGAGCTGCATCGTATTCCACGTGACTGAATCTACTCAGCATCTTCCTCAAGTACATCAGCATTGGGGTCCTCATTTGGATCCATTAATGGGGCAAAAGCACCTTGAAGGTCCTCTAATATTGCATTCTTCTCAGGACGGTTTGACATCACAGGTGCTACACGACCAAACCAACCACAGTCTATGCAATACAATGCTGGCTGTAAGCCCCCTGGAAAGGAACCGAGGTCCCGAGCTGAAGTCAGGTTAATCAATCGTGGGCTCTTGCAGATGGGGCATACTGCGATATCTGTTTCAATACCCTTCTTTTTCCACTCATCGAGGGCTGTTCGCACCGCCATGAGTCTTCTTAGCTCTTGCAATTCTTTTTGAGAAAGTTGCCCAGATAGTGGTCTTGACGCCATGGTTACCAAGAAAACTAGTTGATGAGCTAATTTACCTTTTGTGATAGACGACGATTTGTACCAATCACAATATCAGACGAATTCATAAGTCCACAGACGTTTAGCAACAGCAGGTGTTGCTATGCCCATCAACCGAGATTGGAGTAAACGGATTGACGTCATTCTTGTCATCCTCTCTGTTGTAGTATTATCCACAGCTCTCTGGATATGGGTAGCCGCGATGCCAGTCGCAAAAGAAACGGTCTACCTGGCAACCACTATCGCCCTCGTCATCTCCTTGGTCTTGATAGTGAATGTTTCAATTCTTGTTGTCCTTAGATTACAGAAACGTGTGTCACATCTAGAGGATCTTGCTGCTAGTAATGCTACCAAGGAAACACCTCATGATGAGAGAGTTGTTGTAGTCACACTGACAAATACAGAACGTCGTATCATTAATCGTCTTGAGGAGAATGGGGGCGAAATGGCTCAGGATGAACTTCGAAGAGTCACAGGTCTAAGTAAGTCAACACTCAGTGTAACTCTCTCTGCACTAGAACGCAAATCTATTGTTAGTCGAGTCGAGAGCGGACGGACAAAGATAGTCGTTTTAGAACAGAAAGTCACACGCTGAAAATGGATTGGAGTTTCATTGGTCTTTTGGAACGATTCTGGACCATCATAACCCTCTAACGCCATCGTATGGCGCTCATTATTATTTTTTAGCAATGGTACTGAACCGTTCACAGAAAACCCCTATTATAGTAAACATCCTGTGATGTCGTAGGAATAATTGATTTACGGTTGTATGAAACGATGAAAACTAGAACATTAAAGCTCGCCAAACTCGCTATGATCACTAGCATGTTAATTTTAGGATTAGGAACGAGTGCAGTCGCCTCCAACGTAACTGAACCAATAGGTGTGGATCCGATAGCCTATTCATTCACTGAGATGCTGCCAGGAGTCTATGTTGCATCCCAGTGGTGGAATGAATCGGGGAATGATTATACTTTTGATACTAAACCTGGATATTATACTGATTTCAACGATACCCAAGGGCATCAATACCTTGCTGAGTTCTATGTGGAAGATATCTATGGAAACCCCTACACGGTTTCAGAAAACAGTATATCTAACTGGACCTCAGACTGGTCGTTCTCCAATCTTCTTGTAATTGTTATCCTTGATCCAGATGCAAGCTCCATTTCATGGATGAGCGAACACAAGTATGTTAATGATATGTGGGATATTTTCTGGGGACCAGAACAAGGTGTACTAACAGGAGATGAAGTATTCATCTACTCCTCCTTCTACTACTCAGATTATAATTCCAGTTCATACTATTTTGCGGAATATTCATGGTATGATGAATACGGAGTTGAAGTCAATGCCAATGATGTGATTCCAGATCTCTCTCCAGAATACCAGTGGGCTTCTTTCATGAATGAAACCTACGAATATGACTATGATTGGAACTACTGCGGCTTTGGATATGATGTTAACGAAATGTTCAAGGTAAATAATACTGAACAATGGGAGCAGCATTACTTCTCGGGACTTAGTGTGTTCAATGACACGAACGACAATGGTCGGATGGATATTTACTACAGTGAAGTAGAGTATGATTTCAATGAGGATGGGATAGTCGATTGGGTCAACCATGAGATGAATCTAACCACTTCAGAACTAGTCTACGATTTCTATGTAGATACTGCAGAACTTGGTGATATAGTCCTACCATATGTTAACACTGATAATCAAATCGAATGGAGTGCTGAAGTTGTCGATATCGAAGGCAATCTTGTGGAATATATTCCCTATGAGGTCTGGTGCTGCGAAGTCAATCCTAAAGGATATGTTCCTGTAGAACAAGAAACCCTCCCTGTTGAAATTGACAGTCTTGAGCTCACCTTCCGATTTGAAACGACTGACGATGCAGCGGTGATTAAAATCGACCAGTTTGTTGGCGATTTTACAGATCCAGTTTCAGGTCTTATTCCCTCAGAGCTTGAAGGACTTGGGCTCACACTCAATTATTGGAGTTCATTTTCTAGCTACACTATGATGGGTGCAGTTCCATACCCGTCAGACCCAGGCGAATATTTTACCACATGGACTGACATAGGTACAATTTGGGAATCACTTCCAGACATCGGTCAAGATATTCCAGGACTAAACACGACCGAGTGGATGGAAGCTCCATCAGAGCTGCTTGAAAGTGTAGCAGTACCAGATGGATTCCTTAGATTCACTGAAGATACCTCTCTGAGTTCAACTATCGAATTTGGTGGGACCTATGTCTTAGGTAGCGATGGACTTACCTATGATGTTGGGACTGCTGTGATGCCGATGTACTTTTTCGGGTCAGGAGTACAACTTGATACCACATCTACTCAACTGGTAGGTACAATGGATGCTTTGTGGGGATGGGGTCAAACATACTACTATAGCTCATGCTATGCTACGTGGGATGGTTCCTCCATCACTCATGATCCTATCTTCTCAGTGTTTCCAATGAGTTCTCCTGGAACAGCAAGCGCATTCATAACTGCGCTCATTAATTCTTCAATTATCATTGGAGCTCTTGGTGCTGTAACAATCCTTGCAGTCTGTGTGAGGATCAAGACCGAGAGAAAGTAATTGCCACCACCCAGGGAGCGGTCTTCCGCCTTCCGCTCCCACCTTTTTTTTATTCAAGTCTGATAATGTGAGATATCTTTGGAACACGTGTTCTAACAATTATTCAGAAGATGGCTCGATTTGCCCTCTTGCCCCTCTTTGCTGTATGAAATATTTGGAGCTAAGAAATCTATGAGAAAAGCCTATCAATGATTGATTGTTTCAAAAAATCGGTTAGGATTTGAATAATATGTCACGCCGCGCAATTCTACTTACAATAATAGTTACTTGTCTTTTTCTATCAACGAGTACACTTGCATCTAGCAATATACCAGTTGATGACAAATTTGCTACATCTTCATGGTCTGGTGGATTGATAATTGATCATACCTGTATTGACTTGAATTCTATTCCCTCCGAATGGATTGATGCAGCTCAAGACAATGTTACGATACATTATGCACACACAAGTCATGGTGGACAGATTACAACAGGTCTCGGCCGTTTAGAAGGAACCAATGTTACGTTTGATGCAACAATAGGAAGTGG
>JABCSP010000450.1 GCA_018238825.1 Candidatus Thorarchaeota archaeon
GAGGTAATCACTTCGCCATTTACGTTCATTGCGTCTGCAAACTCAATTGCAATGGTTGGTGCTGTCCCAATCTTTATTGATATCAAACCAGACACTTACAACTTAGATCCTGACCTCATTGAAGCTGCTATCACTGATAAGACTAAGGCCATCATGCCCGTTCACATTTTTGGTATGCCTGCAGATATGAAACGAATAATGGAGATTGCAGAGAAGCACGAACTTCAAGTAATTGAGGATGCCTGTCAAGCTCATGGTGGTTCTATAAACGGTACACAGATTGGAAATCTTGGACACTGTGCCACATTCTCATTCTATGCCACGAAGAACATTCTAACGGGCGAGGGTGGCATGATCACAACAAATGACGAAGAGCTATATGATAAAATGCTCATGATCAAAAATCACGGTCGCGGAAAACACGGTGGCTATAGTCACTATCAAATCGGTTACAATAATCGAATGATGGACATAGTAGCGGCAATTGGCGTACAACAGATGAAACGCTTTGAGTTTGTTATCACGGAACGAAGGAAGAACGCTCTAGAATATGATGAGTTCTTCTCTGAGTTTGATGAGATTAGACCGCAGGTTGAAGATGATGGATTCCAATCTGCCTATCATCTGTACGCTCCAAGTATCTACTCCGACAAAATAACTCGTGATGAGATTGTATCTGCTCTTCGAGATGAAGGAGTTGGTTCCAGAGCTGTCTATGCACTACCCTGTCATAAGCAGGATACCTATCTTAACATCCAGCAGTGGAGATGGGCGAAATTCGTAGACTACCCTGATTACTCCAAGATATCACTTCCACACGCTGAAGAGATTGGTGCAAGGCACTTCGATATCCCCGTTCATCCTAGTCTTACTGGAGACGAAAAGGAATCAATCAAAGAAGCCTTGAGGAAGATTCTTGCGTAATTTCAAATGAAATGCTCTAGAATCAATTCAAGATTCTTTGAGTGGATAGTTACTGTTGCTGCTCCACTCACATCTTCATTTTCAGGATTGAATGCAATAGAGAATGCTGAAACTCCAAATAGATCAATATCATTTGTTCCATCGCCAATGCTTGCCAAATTCTTAGTACTAAGCTCTCTATCTTGCAGAACCCTAAGTGCAGTTTCAGCTTTCTGGGGCCCTCCCATAATATACTCAACATTACCAGAATGAGCTCCATTTGATGTACTTAGAATATTCGAATGTGCGAAATCAAGCCCCAGTCGCTTAGTTAGTGGTTCCATGAAAAATTGACTTACACCACTGGAGATACAGCCAACAAGGTATCCCACCTCTTTGAGTGCTCTAAATGTTTCTTCAGTCCCTTTCATGAGTGGTAATTTCATCACTAGATGGTCGTAATCACTATTGATTTGAACTCCTTCCCAAATCTTACTTCCTAGGCGAATAGACTCTTCGATGGGTAATTTTTCTTTACCAATTCTAATGAATAACTCTTGATACTTTTCCCCTAGACCAATCTGTTGTGCTAAATGAAACGCTGCGCTTGGACCGTCAAAGAGGACTCCGTCAAGGTCAAAAGCGATTATTTTGATTTCTTTGTACATTTTCAGGTTACCTTCTTTATCTCTATGACAGCTCGGCTCACATGTCAGCGTAAACTATTCTCCAATATAATATCATTTGGTAGTCCGAAATTCTGTGATAAGCAGCAACAAGAGTTATAGCCCTTTTTTTTCCATTTCAGAATCAGGGAAAACGCAATGGACGAAGCATCGAAAACGGAAATACTGAGAGTATTGAATAAGGAATTGAGCAAGCAAAAAGGGATTTTCAAAAAAAAACACTTCTAAGGCTATTAATCCGAATGCCAAGGGGTATACAGAAGCTAAAACAGCATTTGACAAGGCAGATGCTGCAATAAAAAGATTGGAAAAGGATATCGCTTTTATAACATGTGAAGAAAAATATGAACCCTCAATACTTGATAAAATAAAACGCTATGCCGATAAAATCGTTGGAGATGATGATGATCATCAAGACCAAGGCGCTTCCCTTGGTGTGCGAGGATAAGATTACTTGACTAATTGAGAACAGTACCCATCAGAAAATGTAATTACCAATTTTGATAGGTTTTTAATTGCCATGAAT
>JABCSP010000451.1 GCA_018238825.1 Candidatus Thorarchaeota archaeon
GTAGGCCTTTTTGATCAACATTCAGTTTCGGCATATGGTCTTGCTGGGAACTAATAAGCTCATACAAGAAAATGAGATTCATTCAACTATTGGTTTCATCGATATCCAGGTTTGTCTATGATTTGTACAGCTGTTGACAACTCCACCTTGAAGCCAAGAACACTTATGTACCACACAGAGAAGATGAAATCCGAGGCAGAATCATGCAATGGGACATTGAAAATTACATAATCGTGGATAATCGTATTCTCAAAGTAGAGATTTCTGTTCCACTCCTCGAGTTCGTTTACATTGATATTGATGACGTTAAAGTAGCATGGCTTGAGATGTTGAACCAATTTGTTTCTGAGCAACCAGGAATCGATATGTCTTGGGAAATGCGACCTGTTGATGATAAAGCAATGGTCACACTTCAAATTGCAAAAGCTGGTCAGTTCACCAAAGAAGAAACTAAAGGAGCCATCAATGCAGTAGATGCGCTCTTCGATAAGAAGAAGTGAGTTTTACTTGTTTTTCATTATTGGTAGAATCCGAGTACCATCAGGTATCATTGCCAATCTTGGACGAGATACAATTAAGCTTCTAGCAAGTTCGTATCCTTCCTGAGGATCTCTCACTGCAGAACAATGAAATTTCTCTACAATCAACGATTCTCTCATACGACTGCAGATTATGACCTTTCTTGAGTTCAGAATTTCCCAGAAGAGACGAGCCTTCTCCATACCTATCTCAAACCCAATTTCAGCCAAGACTGAAACCTCGCCACTTGAACTACACTCTGACACCCCTCGAATGAATCCATCAGGTCCGGGTCCCTTTGCACACTCAGCAACAAGAACAATGACCCCTCCATGTTCTGTCGCTGCGCTCCCAGCATAGAGAGCATCAATAGCGTCGTACAAAGTTAAATCACTAAATGAACCACCTGCACTTCCCATTGCAATGTCAGCCTTGATTTGGAAGATTGTTTCAGTCAATTTCTTAGCTAATAATACTCCGTTTTCCCAAGCTGTGTAAGGTTCACCAGAAACTATGTTGTTCAGGTTACCCTTCCAATCAGGTATTGCATTAAGGATGAAATCAAGGCTTGTCAACCTAGATGCTTCTTCAAGATCTATACACGTAGCACTATCTGTAACAAATGAGCCAACTGAATGTGTTGCTCGTAATTTGAAATTGCGGGATATAGATTTGATTCCACTGCTATGTGGTAAAACTGACATGCGTCCGCCAGTGGCACCAACAAAGACATCTGACCGGAGTGTTCCTAGTCCAATCTTTACGTCAGCATCTAGGAACACTTTGTTAACATGCACAGGTGTGCAATGGGTTGGTGTTTCTCCAATGAAACAGAGATTTTCGTTCACTCTTGAATCATGGAGAACCAACTGATAGCCATCTCTTTCGGGTCCATCAAGTTTCTTTAGTATTTCAGTCCGAGTTGCAGAGTCTTGAGATTCAATTGGGAGTATTACTGAAATATCAGTTGGATTGGATATTGATGCTTGAAGGTATTCCAGTACAGCATTTAGAAGACTAGGAATCAAGTCGATATCTTGTTCACCGTTTACAACAATAGCAGCTGAACTCGCCCGAGATGCGATTTGCGAAAATGGAGTTGAATCTATTGGTTTCTCTAGAGCCTCTACAATTGTGCGTTTAATGTCAATGCGATCTTCTACCGTCCTTGGCAATAGTGTATCAACTGTGAGCCTTCCTGATAATTCAAGTGGAAGAGAACCATCACCATAACGCAAATTGAACCTCATCTACAATAGACCCAGAATGATGTTATCAACCCACCTCTTAAAGTTACCAGCACAATGCAAGTAATGTTCATATCGGGGAAACTTCCTCCAACATGATGGAAAGAAAATACTATGCGAAATTCCGATAGACTGTTAATATTATCAATTGCACTTCTAGCAGTCTATTATATCGTTTCACTACTTGTACCGAATCTTACAAGTCCCATCACTGTTATCTATGATTGGCTATTCGATATTTCGATGTTACTTGGTTATCTTGGAGCTTTCATGTTTCTTTGGGAACTATCGGGATTATAGACGATCCCTATCTTTATATAAAGGGATATCATGTTCATCA
>JABCSP010000452.1 GCA_018238825.1 Candidatus Thorarchaeota archaeon
CAGTATTCGTTCTAATGAGTGACAATGGACCTGACTTCTTACTGTCTTGCTTAATACATCCAGCGATGAACCTGCTGCTATATGCTCCGTCTTCAAAAATATACCACCGAAATGATTTGGGATTACCCTTTTTCAAGTCTATACGTAACCCATACCTGATATCTGATAGGACAGTGGTCCCTGGGAAAGGCGCACTATTCCAGTATTGTGCTTTAGCCTTGAGCTGTTCATACACAGAACGAGTATCGAATTTCGAGAATGGTCGAGTTTCCGTTCTTGGTCTTGCGCCCATCTGCAACATGACCCAAGGTCTAACCATATTCCATAGAGCCTGAATTTCAGTTTGGTGTATAGTGTAGTGTTCAGCCAAGCTTGCTATCATAAATACCAGATAATTACCATAATGCTGGATGAGGATGTCTTTTCTCCCTACTTGTAACTTAGAAAGGTCTTCCTTCATCCCTGCTGGCATTGGCCAACCCTCTAGCCAGTTTCGACCCCACAGTAACCTGTACCAGATCTGACTGAAATACTTGCTTTTTCTGAAGATGTCTGAAATGTTCTGTAGAGCTTCCATATATGTGAGTCTTTCAGGTTTCGTGAGTGCCTTTACAAACTCTAGGCATTGCTCCTTCAAAGGAGATGAACTGTTATTGCGCTTAAGCAGGAACAGACTGACATCTTGTAGCCGGGCTAGTTCGATCTTTCCTGCATCGGAACTTGAAAACCCTGTATATACTAAATCTGAGCTATGCGGAGGGAGTGAAGCTGATTCTACTGGTTCAAGTTCTAGCTTTGTTGTCCGATATTTTCTTCTAGTGTTCACCTTACTGGGAGAAGGTTTGCATAGATCCTTTGCAAAAGTAAGACGAGATAATATCCCCCTGTATCCTTTAGCTGCATTTTTTCTCCCAAGTCTTTTCTTCTTGACCTTGAGACTCGCCAGATTCCTGTCGCTTTGCGGAGCTTTGGATCTCTCACACCACGAGCCTATGAACGGAAACAGCTCTACAGCCATATCCTCACTAAAGGCGGGGGTATTTAGGGTCTTCAACCAGCGGAACGTACTGGCTGGTCGCGTCCGGAGCTTGTTCATCAACTCTTGCTCTTCGTCAGAAGGATGTCGTGACAAGAATCGCTTAGACCATCCTATCAGGGGTGGGATTCCAATTGTAGTCCAATCAAACCCGTTTGTCTTTTCTGGAACAATTGACACAAGTCCTCTCACATGATCATATTTCGGGACATTGCTACCACCTTTTCTTGGTGGAAAAGGCATGTTCAGTACTATCTCATCGATGCATGGATGCAATGGTGAATCGTATCTAAATGGTTGTAGTTGTTGTCGCTTGTACAACTTGGAACTCGTTGCTAGGGGTGAAGGCGAACCAAACCACAGCGTACAAGTACTAGGTCTTGAGGTCGCTTCAGCAATATGCACTGATAGTGTATCAACTAACCCTTCATACTCCTTTGGAACTATCTTTCTTATTGTATCAATACCAGACACGATGACAAAGTCATAGTCCTTGATTCGTGCTTGTATTGCTTCTACTGAGAGTAGCTCATCCCCCGAAAACAACGCACTCTCAATTTCGATCGAGAAATCTAAGAACTCGATACTATTGTAGAACTGACGTACTCTATTGTGGTGGAAGTCCAGTCGTAAAATGGAGGTTCGAATCACATCATTGGTGAACTGCCCTGCAAGGTCAATCCAGACTACTTTCTTGCAACTGTGCTTCTGGGCTGATTCATATGCAAACTGTAGTCCATGCCAGTGTTGTGCAATCCATCCCGCACTATCTCCTGGAGAGCTGATATCATCCCCAGTAAGATATAGGATAAAGTGTTTCGAATCTTCTCTTCTGTTCTCAAATGGATTGAGTTCAAACAGGGATTGCTGTGGAGAAGGTTGAGGGAGGACATCTTGGACTGTAACACTTTGGGGTACGGTGAAAGGAAAAATAACAATCGCGACCCGAGTCTTTAATGACCACCTAAATGTTGGTTCAAACAGTGTACGAGGATATTCTAGTTTGCCATCTGGATTCTTTGCACGCATTTCCAACATGTCTTTCCGTACCTGTTCGT
>JABCSP010000067.1 GCA_018238825.1 Candidatus Thorarchaeota archaeon
AATCCCGATGCAACATCAACACGCGACTTTTTAATTTATTCCGGATGACCGGATCATTGCAAAAAAGATTAACCGCAGAGGACGCAGAGGTTCGCAGAGAGCCGTTATTTTACTCTGCGTCCCTTTGCGTTCTCTGCGGTTTTTCGAATCGTCCCTGAAAATAATAAAAAGTCTCACCAACACCAACGCCAAAACCGACACGTATGGTTAACAGCCACAATAAGAATATTGATTAAACGTTGTGATAATATGCAGTATCAGGTGGTATCGATGAAGGAATACATACAGATCATAAGCGAACGAAGAGACCTGAACATGGAGCAGGCAGAGGCTGCCATCACAAGCATCTTTACGGATGCTACCGATGCCCAGATCGGCGCGTTCCTGATAGGGGTTAAGATGAAGGGATTCAACAACATTCTTACCAATGAAGACTTCTGGAGGAGCTATTGGTGCAAATTGGTTAGATGCGTAGAATTCAATGTAGTTATTATTCTCATCCAAAACGAAAATCATATCACTCATTGATGATAGGACCATTCGGTGTCGCTCTTCACTCTCTCGAAGTGCATCTTCGGCTCGCTTTTTCTCAGTGATATCCCGGCTGACCTTGACCACGCCAATGGTCCGTTCTTCCTCATCCTTCACAGGAGAGCCTACGACCATCCAGCTTCGTTTGTCTGGACTTGTTGCTTCTGATTTTTCCAATCTGCCAGTCTTGAAAGCTCTAACTACTGGACATGATTCAAGAGGTTTATTGCGTTGATGCCAAATTTTGTAGCAAAACTTTCCAACAAGTTCGTCAACTGACATGTCTACAGACTTGGCGGCTGCTTGATTGGTCCATTCAATTTTCATGTCAGGGCTACTATAATAAATAACAAGGTCATCCATAGTGTTCAGAATGGTTGATTTTTCTCTCTCACTTTCTCTGAGTGCTTCCTCTGCTCTCTTGTGCTCAGTAATATCCCGTGTTGTTCCTTGAAAACCTAGCGGTTCTTTATCATCGTCTAATATCAAATTGGCAGTTATCTCAACATCAATCTCTGTGCCATCTTTTCGCAACATGCGAATTTCAAACGTTTCGGGGGTTGCGTTAGTTCCTTGAGTTATTGCTTCAAGCATTATGTTTGACATTAATTTCATAGCTTCTGGAGAACAGTGTTCATATAATTGGCTTCCAATCCATTCTTCTGATGTGAATCCAAACACACGGAATACTGCTTGGTTTACATAGGTGAATGTGGTATCTAAATCTATTTGCCAGATGCAATCAAATGTGTTCTCAGCCAATAGACGATAAAGCTTCTCTCTCTCTCGCAGTTCAACCTCCGCTCTCTTAAGCTCGGTGATATCTCTAACTATCACTTGCAGTACAACCTTACCTCGAAATGAAAAGGCATTGAGACCCACATTAGTATAGAAATGAGTTCTATCATTCTTCATGTGTAGCCATTCAAAAATCTGCGGCTCTCCAGCCAGCGCCAGCTCGATTTGTTCTAGTGCTTTCTCTTTGGAATCCCTTCCATCAGGTTGAACTGGAGGCGAGAAGTGAAATGGAGTCTTTCCCAGAATCTGCTCTTTAGTACATCCGAACATCTTCAATGCCTCAGTATTACATTCCATAAAGATGTCATCAACGAGTATGAAGATTCCATCTTGTGCTGACTCGAAAAGTGTCCTGTATTTCTCTTCACTTTCGAGGAGTTGTCTTTCGTTCCTTTTTCTATTAGTAATATCATGGATGAGGGATTGATAACCTGATGGTTTCCCTTCTTCCATCAAGATTGTATTTGTGATGGTTACATCAAAATATGATCCATCTTTTCTACGGGCTTTGGCATCAAATCCACCAATGATAGATTCTCCAGTTTTCAGATGCTTCTCATGGGAGTTCAATATCCTATGACAGTCTTCCGGATGAAGAAGATCTGTGAAATGTTTTCCCAGTAGCTCGTCTTCATCGTATCCGAAGAGATTAACAGCCATGTCATTGTACAACGTGACTTGGCCGTCCTTGTTTGAGAGGAACAGGGCATCCGACAGTTTCTCGTAAAGGATTCGGTACTTCTCCTCACTCTTCTTGATAGTTTCTTCAGTAAGCTTTCTTTCTGTGATGTCTTCTCCTGAACTAAGCGTGCCAATTGGTCTACCATCGGAATCTGTCAATAAAGTGTTATTCCATGTTATGGTTCTCTCTTCGCCATCATGAGTAACTACTACATGCTCGTATGACTTCGTAACACCAATTTCTCCGCGCATCAATTGTGTGAAGATTCTAGAACTCTCTTTTCTTAGTTTCTTAGGAATGAAACTATCAAACCAGCTCTTTCCAATATAGTCTTCCTGTAAGCATCGAAGAATCTTACATGCTCTTTGATTCATAATTGTGATGATACCATTCTCATCCAAAGCAACGATCATAACACTTGCGATATCCAAATACGATTGAGCTCGCTGTTTCTCTTTAAACAACAAGGACTCTGCCAACTTCTGATTTGTGACGTCACGGGATAACTTGAACATGGAGATACTTCCATCTGCATTTTCCATTGGTGTGTCTAAGAGGTTATAGTGTCGATCATTCTTTTCTGAATACCACTCCCATCGAATGGAATTGCCAGCAAAAACTTCGTCAATCTTGCACCAGGGACACGGTTCTTTTCTATCATAGAGATAAGTATAGCATTTACGTCCCGCAGCAAGACCGAACTCTTTTTCAATCACTTGGTTGGCGTATTCAACGTCATAGTTTTTGTCCACTACATAGATTCCATCATCAAGAGTATTTAGAGCAGAAATATAACGTTCTCTCTCAAACTTCAGGTCTGCGTCCGCTTTCTTCTTTTCAGTAATATCAATGAACACACAATGCACACTAATAGCTTGTTCACCCTCGTCGTATCTGACGAGTCCCTCGAAAGAAACATCTCGATACGAACCATCACTGTGTCGCATTCTAAATTCAATTCCTGAAATACTACCCGTTTTCTTGAACTGAGGGAAGGAAACTGTGAAACTCTCACTATCTTCGCTATGCAAGAAATCTGCAAAAGAATGTCCGATTACATCTTCCTGTGAATAGCCGAGAGTGTCTACCCACTTCTTATTCACATGAAGGATATTACCATCCACATCCAGTGATTGGTAGCTTATCGGTGAATCTTCAAACAATATACGGAATGTTTCCTCACTTTCTGCTAGTACTTCGTTTGCTCGAATTTGGTCTGTGATATCTTGCAACTGAACATAATACCCTAATGCTGAACCCTGCTCTGTTTTACCAAACGGGGCAATAAGAACATCTAGAAACAAGATTCCAGATTTTGATGTATTGTATAGAGAGGATTTCTTAACTACATCAAAACTGAATTCAGACACAAACCTGACCGTTTCGCCAGATCTGACTCTCTTCTTGACATCATCTGGTAAATTTGGGTCCTCAAAAAGCTTGAACCCGAGCAGGTCCTCCCTGCTTTGTGCACCAACTAACTCAACACCTGCTTGATTTGTTTCAATCATAATACCAGAAGAATCGTACAAGCTGTTCGCTATAGCAGATTCTTCAAAGACACTCCTGAACTTTTCCTCACTATCACTAAGTACCTTTCGAGCTTCAACTTCTGCTGTTATATCACGAGAAACCCCTACAAAATGAGTAATAACATTGGATTCATCAACAACTGGCACAATCACTCGATCCAACAAACGCAAAGAACCATCCTTTCTTTGGATTGGAACTTGTCCATGCCAAGTATCACCGCGAACTGTAATATCTCTAACATTCTTGTAGAAATCGTCATCGAATTTATCATCATAATAACGCACTATTGCTGGAGTTTTGTCTATTACCTCGGAGGCTGTGTAACCGGTGATTCTTTCGTAGCTTGGATTGACATAACGAATTTTCCCCGGGAAATCTACAATTATTATACTATCAGTTGATTGCTCGAACGCAGCAGCAAGCACTTTCTGATTTTTTTCTGATTTTTTCTTTTCAGTAATATCTTGAAGTGCACAAACAAATGTTCCTTGTGAAGGACTGTAGACTGAAATGGAAACCCAGCGCTGAGTTTTTTGAATGTGAAACTCGATTCTATTAGTTTCGCCTGTGAGGGCGACTTTCCAGAACATTTCTGCAAGATCAAAATCAGCTGGGAGGAGTTTATCTTTAACTTCAGAAAATCTTTTTCCAATCAAATCCTCTCTTCTTTGACCAGTTATCTTCTCGAAGCTCGTATTGACGTCCAAGAAGATGCTGTCAATCGGCTTACCGTCATCATCAGTTACCAATTCGTGATACGCAAGACCATTAGCTGAGTTATCCCACAGAGAACGGTACTTTTCCTCACTCTCTTCGATTTCCACTCGAGATTGTTTCCTGTGAACAGAATATCTGATAGAGCGAACCAATACATCGGTAGTGATTAGATCTTTTACGAGGTAATCTTGGGCACCACCATTGATAGCTTCCATGGCACGCCTATTATCTGCGAGCCCTGTCAGTACAACGACTGGAACTGATGGGTTTTGTGAAATCACTTCTACAACAGTATCGAGACCAGCACTATCCGGCAATCCGAGGTCGAGTAAGACCAAGTCGATATTATCCTCTTCCAGCACCTTCTGTGCCTCTTCAAGGGTGTCGACAACACCAAGTTCCACATTCATCATTGGAACGTCTTTCAGGTATTCCTGAATTAAACGTACATCTCCTGGATTGTCTTCGACGAGGAGTAATCGGATGTTCTCGCTCATAGTGATACCTCAGTTTGAATTTCTATATTTTGGAATGGAATTAGTTGAAGTCGAACGAATATTGAATAGTATCGTGACTGAAATGATAAAACTAAATGTGTACTGTGTTTCTATCCCCAACATTTCACAGTCCGCGGCTTCTGTTATGAATTTCTGCGCAACCAGATAATTATTCTATCTGGAAGAACAAACTAGCATTTTTCTCTTATTTGCCTTTGTAGTAGAAATACTGAATTAAATGTCGGATTTTAGCATTACAATACAGCGGGATTGCAGTAATTAACAAAATCAAGATGGAAGCTTGACAATTGTAATCCAGAAATCAGTAATCTTCTTGATAACGTTGAAGAATTCATTTACATCAATGGGCTTGGTTACGAAACAGTTGGCGTTATGTTCGTAGGATTTCAAAATGTCTTCCAATGCACTAGAACTTGAAAGGATAATCACCGGGATTGTCTTTAGTATTTGATCTGCTTTTATCTCAGCCAACACCTCCCGACCATCTTTGCCAGGGAGATTCAGATCCAATAGGATAAGATCTGGAGTCTGTGCTGATGCGAAATCTCCTTCCTTGCGGAGAAAGCTCATAGCATCAAGACCATTCACAACTGAGTTAATCTCGTTGACGACTTTAGCCACCTTGAATGCCTCTTGAATAAGTCTAACATCTCCCGGATTGTCCTCTATAAGCAAGATTGATATTGGGAGGTTTGCGATTCTTGGATTCACTTGATTATCCGCTCCTTTGGAATTGTGAAGAAGAACGTTGAACCCTCATTCAGTTTTGATTCCACCCTAATACTTCCACCAAGACCTTCTATAACTCTCTTACAAATTGATAGACCAATGCCAGTTCCCGGATATTCGTTCCTAGTATGTAGCTTTTGGAATACATCAAAGATACGATCGTGGTGTTCCTCACGAATACCAATACCGTTGTCAGAAACAGAGAATTCCCACATGTCAACCCCTTCAACGGCTTTGATGACTATCTTCGGGAGGTCCTCGCTCCTGAATTTTATTGCGTTCGAGATAAGGTTCTGAAACAACATGGTTACCCCACCTCGATCCGCCATTATTGTTGGCAGCTCTCCGGTGTCTAAACTAGCTCCAGATTCTTGTATAGATACATTGAGATTGGCAAGAACTCCTACTACAAGGTCATTGCAGTTAATTTTCTCTTCTGATAGCGACTGTTTTCCAGCTCTTGAAAAATGTAGCAGATCAATTATCATTTCGCGCACGCGTTTTGCACCACCAACTGCATAATCGATAAATTCAATCCCATCCGCGTCAAGCTTATCCTTGTAACGATTCTCTATTAGTTGTAGATACGATACTATCATTCTCAAAGGTTCCTGAAGGTCGTGTGAGATTACATATGCAAATTGCTCAAGTGCTTCATTAGACCTAGTTAGTTCCTTGGTTCTTTCTTCTACTACAACAGCTAGACGCTTTCCCTCAGCCAAATCATATTCTAGTCTTTGGATTAAATTATATGATAGAGCGAAAATAGTCAAAGTGAGGATTATGACAACACTTGAACTCATTATGAAGAGCTGAGCGGCTTGATTCTTCTCAGCTGCTCCCTCACTGGTGCCTATTACTACATAGACAAAAAATCGAGGGGTGACTTCATCTAAACCATAGATTATTGAAACACTGACTAGAGTTTCGTTAGTGTAAAGCATGACTTCGCTGGGATTCTGGACGCTAAGCAAGCTAGGATCCAAGGTATTTATTTCACCCACACTTAGACCCAAGTATTCGGGTTTTGACGAGTAGTAAACGTTGTAGTCCACACCAATAACCATTCCTTCAATGAGTTCTTCCCCAATCAGTTCGCTCATTTGAGCACTATCTTCAACAGCATCAAAGTTCAAGTATCCAGCATTCATCAACTGCCCAGGAATTCGAACCTGCGTTTCAACACGTGTATCAACAGCATCCGAAATGCTCAGCACATAGAACGAACCTACAATTGCTAGTACGATTATCTCAGCTATGATTATTGCTGCGCCAATCTTTAAGACCCGTTTCCTGAAATACTGCTCCATGATTATTTTCCTCTCATCGGTCTTTTGTTACAAAACAACAGCCGTCAAAGATTAAAGTGCTAAGCTGACAGTCTGGTGAAATTTCATAGATAATCCCAGCTCTTGAGATTGATGTAGATGAGTTTTGAGGGTTAATGTAATACTGGCAGGGATTGGTTGGAGCCGGGGTCGGATATGTCCAAGATCGTGGCATCGTTGGCGGTACATTGTGGAAGTTATTTTTCACTAGAAGAAAGCTATCTGGATTCAGACAGACACCCATCACATAGAACTCCTCTTCAGCTGTTGCAAGCATTTGGTCGATTACCTCCCCAATGGCAGAGAAACTGTTTGACGCTTTTAGTTGATTATAGAGTTGCATTTGCTCCTTTACTGAAGCGGGTGGTTCTTCTCCCATGCTATTGTCCTGATACCAAAGAGCCCATGGTATTGCATAGTATGAGTTGTATTTGTCAAATGGCATGTATATCCCAGGTTCCAAATACACCTGGTATCCTCCTTTAGAACTAGAGATAACCACATCATGCTGGTTCTCATAGATATGTTGGTTAATATTGGTTACTTGGACAACAATCACGCTAATTCCCAAACTATTCCAATATTCAGCAACCAAGTCCGCTTTGGTGGATGATGTTTCGTACGAAATTGTGAAATTGATACGATGACCATCAGGAGTCAAACGATATCCTTCGACATCTGTTTCGTTATACCCTGCTATATCCAAGAGCTCATTTGCGAGGGTCAAGTTAAACTGAACATACTGAGTTTCCAATTTATTCCGGTAATAAGGTGACTCAAGACGTGGGGCTGGCTGGCGAGGTTCAAGGTCTACACCATACACCTGTTCGATTATTTCAGTGCGATTTAAAGCATGAGACAGAGCTATTCGAAATGTCTTGTTTGAGAAAATACTCCTCAAAACCGGATCTTCGTGCAAGAGATTGAGATTAATAGCCATGGCATTTGATCTGGAATCGAGCAGATTGTAAATACTGTAATCTCCTGCTGTCATGTTCCCGATGTAGTCATGATAATTTTCTGTAATTTCAAGACTAGAATGCTGCATGTCAATTTGCCCATCCATTGCAGCGATTCGAAGCGCATCTTTTGATGAGTAAACAGTGAAGTTTATTCTATCAATGTAAGGCAACTGGTTGTATTCAGTATCAATTTTCCAGTAGTACGGGTTTCGCTCCATCCAAACAAATGATGCATTTCCACTGTACGAATTTTGTAGTGTCCACGCATGCATATTTGGCTTGTCAGGATTGAGATATTGATTGAACTTTATATTGTACAACTGCACCCATGTATCAACACCAGCTTCTTCAATCAGCTCATTAATTCCCTCGGAATTGTAATCAATGTGAAACTGCTTCATGTAGTGTTTTGGCCTACTAGCAATCCAATCTATTGATACAGAGGCAAGGTGAAATGGGAATAATCCATACGGTCCTACAAAGCTGAATTTCACTGTATGATTATCCATTTTTTCAACAACACCAGGAGTATCATTGACTTTGAAAAGGTTATTTATGGATGGATGCAATTCCTCGTTGAGTAAGTCATCTTCATACCAGAAGAGAATGTCATCTGCAGTGAAATTATATCCGTCCGACCATCTCAAGCCTTTACGAAGATGGAAGGTGAATTCGGATGCATCCTCATTGACATCATAAGATTGAGCTAGATTTGGTAGAATTCGGGACCACGTAGGATCCCATCTTAGCAAACCCTCATAACAAGCATAGGATCTGATAATCGCAGCTGAACCTAGGCCAATGAGTCCCATCCGCCATGTTCCTCCATAAATCCCAACCTCATCATGCAGTTGAATTAGCATAGGATTAGTTGGTAAACGGTCTTCAACAGGAGGTAGTGTTCCATTCTCTACAAGCTCTCTTAACATCGGAGCTTCGTTATACACATCGTCCAATGGACCATTGGGGTCGTTTGACGGATCTGTATTCATTGAAAGCCAGATAAGTCCTGCAGCAACAGAACTTACGATAATTAGCGCGATTACAGATATTGGCTTAGCTCTTCTCACATAGCCTCCTCCAAGAGGTCAATATTGAATATTGACTCAGAACCATATTAACATTTGTTGACTTGCTAATCCTACAAAAAAGAATACACCGGTTTACAGATCCAAGAAGATAACCTATGCACATTCATAGATGTTCTTGAGGGGTTCGATATCGTTTCCTACAATCTCGTAATCCTCAATCTCACCAAGACCACTCTCATGTAACCATCTGAGATAATCGATTGATTGGGGCTCTCGCCCACAAATAAACGCACCTACGGAGTCACTCGCAACTGAATCAGTGCTAGCTATGATTGTTTTGAAATGTACAGGAGTCCCTCTTAGTGGCATGACGCCCTTCAATCCAACAAATCCATCTATGACTGTTAGCGTTGGTGGTAGTGTCTTGCAAATATCG
>JABCSP010000068.1 GCA_018238825.1 Candidatus Thorarchaeota archaeon
GGTTCACTCACCCATATTGTAAGATTTAGGTTATCAACGAACCTTAAGTAGGAGATTTACTAAGGGATAATCATGTGGCTCGAAATTTATGCAGTCCTGTTTTGGATCTTTGCTGCTGTAGGAACTTTCCTGAAAGACAAGTACGCAGAAAATCCACAGGGGGTCGCTTCTCGTGTTACTGCAATCAAGATTGTTCCAGCTCTGATTGCTATAATCTATATTGTCCTGACAAGACCGACACCTGCTCTGTTCTATGTACTACTATCAGTTGCCTTGGTCTTCTGCATGTTGGGAGATATCGGTATGGAGAAGGATATCGTAGCGGGAATAGGTATGTTTCTGATTGGACACATCCTCTTCACAGTGAACTTTCTGTGGCAAACCAACAATGTGGGACTAGTTACCACCAACCTAGTGGTGCCAATAATCTGCATGGGCGGTTTGAGTGTATTCGTATTCCTGTTCATCAGATACCTACGTTCATCAGGTCCAGAAGTACCAGACTTTGTCCTAAAGGCAGGTACACTGTATTTCCTCATGATCTCAGCAACATTCAGTACATCAATACTCCTTTGGTTCACAACGGGTAATATCTGGGGGTTGATTCCTGTGATTGGAGCTCTCTTCTTTATTATCTCGGATTCAATCATTGCCATTAACGCGTTCCATCACAAGATATCACGCGCTCAACTGTTCATAATGCCAACTTACTATCTGGCAATATTCCTCCTCTCCCTGGGAGTTTTTGTGTACATATTCTGATGATGAAAGAAGGAATAACCAAAGTTTCCAGCCAACCCATAGGAAGTTACAAAGTTTGATAAGACTAGTAGTGACATTTCTATCGGGGACTTTGCGTGAACACTGACGAGCTGCTAACGTCGATCACCACCAAACTCGACAAGCAGAATCCTCCAGGGAATATCGAACCTGAGAGGATTCGACCAGTAGCAATCATGACACGTGAGAGAAGGCAATTAGGAGACCTCGAGAGAGATTTCCAGAAAGTTTTGGACACCATCAAATATGATGAACGAGTACCCCCGATGCTCGCAAGATTAGCAGACTTACACCTTAAAGAGGCGAACTTTGGACGAGCAATCATTCTATACGAAATGACCCTAGGTCTGGATAGTGAGCAGACTTCATCGTGGGTCAACATGGGTTTGGCATACTTGCTTGTTGGAGACCCTAAAGATGCTATAAGTTGTCTTGGAAGTGCTTTAGCATTAGAACCCGATAATGCTCTCGCACTGGTATATTTGGCCCAGGCACAACTACGACAGGGTGAATATGAAGAATGTAATGAAAATCTAGACAGAGTACTTCATATCATTGCAGACCAGCCAAGAGCCCTCCTTGTAAAAGGAAAATACTTCAAGGCGATGGAAAAGCCAGAAATTTCAGTGACCTGGTTGAAGAGGGCAATTCAACATAATCCACAGTTTCTCCCTGCAATGATGGAACTTGGAAACGTGTACTTCTCACTAAAACTCTATGATGATGCAATTGCAGTCCTAACAGACGCATTAGCCATTGACTCAGAACAACCCTACGCACTATCGACAATGGGTGATATCTACTATGAGCAAAATGACCCCGAAACTGCAATCTATTATTTTGACAAGGCGATAAGTATCAAATTTGATGATCCAGAACTTTGGATTAAGAAAGGAGACCTGCATCGATCGCGAAAGTCATACAAGCAAGCTTCGAATGCATATCAGAAGGCAATCAATGCAAATCCAGAGTATGTGAAGGCGTGGGTTCGAAACGGAGCAGTTATGCTCCTGTTGCAGGATGAGGAGACAGCTCTGGAGTATCTTAATACTGCTCTTGCCTTAGAACCAAATAACGCAGATGTGGCTCATCAAAGAGGCCTTATCCATTATTCACTTGAGAAGCATGAGGATGCACTTGATGACTTTGACAAGGCCTTCTCAGTAGAACCCAGCAATCCTATGCATCTCTATTATAGAGCGCTCATCCTAGAGATTCTAGACAGGGCAGATGAAGCAAAACGCACATGGGTCGTAGCGCAGAGTCTCTTTGAAGACATGGATGATGTGACAAAGGCTGCTGAGTGTAAGGCAAGGATCAGGCGTCTTAGATGACTGACTTACTCAATCTCCTCTGGTAGATTCTTTAGGAGTTCTACATCCTCAACTGATTGTGCATCAAACAAGTACATCACAGCTTCTGCAGTAGCTCCAGACCTAATCGCGGGTTGTGTTCTGAAGACCAAATGATGTGCTTTATCACTCAGTGTATCAATTGCGAGAGATTCCCGTGTTTTGATTGTTGAAACAATCCCCAGGATTTTTCCACTGGTTAGACCTTCATATGCACCCCAGCCAGCTTCTGGTTGTGCCCAAATGTCAGCTGAGTTTCCAGTTGGTTCATACAGGATTCTATGTCCTCCATGAATAGTATGGATTTTACTCTGAACATCGCCACCAGGTGTTGGGAAACACCTGAAGCCCATAAATGGAAGCTTCCAGAGGCCGCTATAATTCTTGAGTTGAACCTCCATTCTAATGAGTGGGGTTCCTGGAAGCAATAGATATCTCATTGTGGCTTCTAGACCCTTGATTCCAGGTGAGTGCTGGAGAGTGGCTTTTGCTTCATATCCAACCCATGAACCGGACGTAATCTCAGTAATGGTCCAGTCTTCTTCATATAGGCCGGACTCCCAATTCCAGATATCAAACCCGATTAGATAGGGTGTGACTCCACTGTATGCTTTATCCCACCAGATGAATGGCTCTACCTTCGGAAATGTATCAAAGAACATACTAGGTTCTCCAATCTTCCCATATCGAACTAATCCACCAACGCTCTGTGGAGATACTGCAATAGAGTAGTCACGAATTGTAGTGGTCATAAGCTCAGAGCTTTCCTCTACTGAATTCACTCGCTCAGGAGTAATGGAAGATTCGTAGATCACAGCTTCTAGTGACTCCCTTACAAAACGTGCCTGAAATTTCAGAACGACCTCGCCGCCTTTTACGAACCAAGATTGCTCACCCTTTGTGGTTATCTTGATAGGAAGATGAAATGGCTTGTCAATACTCACTTCTTCAA
Organism: Candidatus Thorarchaeota archaeon; assembly: GCA_018238825.1. Taxonomy (GTDB): domain Archaea; phylum Asgardarchaeota; class Thorarchaeia; order Thorarchaeales; family Thorarchaeaceae; genus SMTZ1-45. Next base: position 3,085 of record JABCSP010000068.1, read on the forward strand.
TAGTGAACGAGAGTTCATCTTTTCCATTCACTAAGACCCCTTTTGGCATCCGCAGGGTACAATCTGCAGAAACAGGATTCTCATGGACTACACGCAATCTGAACTCCATCTCGTTTTCGATTGCTGTATCAACAAAGATTGGTGAAATCTTTCTTCTTTGTACACCAGAACTTTTTGGTACAAGTTCAAACTCCAAGTCAGATCGTGGAGTGATTCTTTCATCCAACCTCACTGATTCGGAGTTGCCTTTGCTTCGAGCCCATATGTTACGAATTTTCTCCCAGCTTCCTTCAGTAATGATAGTTCGACAAGGAGTGAATCGGACCTCATCACCAGATTTGAGATCAGGTAATTTATACTCGAATTGAGGTTGACTGTTTGAGCGCATGAGAGATACTTCTTCGATGTATTGTTGTTCCCAAATCCGTCCTAATATCAGACTATCACCTTGTTTCTGAGCTGAAATCCAATTCTCATGGTATTCTTTTGGGCTGATTGGCAGTTGACGACGACCATCCCAGTCCACAGCTTCAAGAGAATAGATTTGATTTCGTAGCGGTACATGCATCTGGTCAGGGAGAAATCTATACCACCCGTAAGTTTTAACGCCAAGATTGGATATAACCTTAGATCCAGTATTCTCCAGCCTTACAATGGTATCTAGAAGACTCAACCCACTGTGAACTCGATGAATGATAGTGTATCTAAGACCAGGCCGCTCGATTGAATCTGCTGTAAGCTCGATTTCAGCGGTCTTTTCAAAAGAGGTCATGTTCACTTTGAATTCGGTCTTATTCCACTCACTCCCATCTCCAGAGAATGGGTAGCCAACATCGGGAAGTAAACCCCATCCAGTAATTCGTTCATTCAGAGGTTTGTACTCAAGATATGTAAGAGCCATTGAAGGAGTCTTCTGTAATCCAATACGGATAGATTCAGTTTCCAAGATGTAGTTTTTCCCAAGACCCTCATAAACTACAGCTCCTGATGCCCCAATAACTGGAATGTTTAGAGTTTTCTCCATTAGAGGAACCTTTGCAGAGTCTTGGTTAACAGAGATATTGATTCGTACTGGTATCACTGAGTTATCATCATTATCTGTTGTTACCAGCTTCAGAGGTAGCTCGGTAGCTTTCCCTGGTTCAATTTGAAAGTCAATCGTACTTTCGTTCATGTTTGTTAGTGTAGGAAAACCAAACACAAGTTCACCGCGAACCACTTCATTAGTATTGTTTTGAAGACCAATTCCGAACGTTGTTTCCTCACCAGGCGCAATACAGGGATTCATAGGTCCTGTACTGATTGTTAGAGCCTCGTTGGGTATCAGTCCAGAATATAGTTTGATTTCTCGGTCTCCAAGAATTAACGTGAATTCTCCCTGAGTCTTAGCTTTCTCAAATGCATTGGTTTCCTTATCTATGGGAGTTGCTTCTGGTTTGATTGCCATTGTTCCAGAGAGATGAGCTTCTTCATTTGGTGAGAGTGATCCAGACAGTTCGCCAGTGAGTCCTACAGTAATGTCCCTAACGGGGTTAGCTTCTATTGAATACTGTAGATTTGTACCGGTTTCATTCCTCAATTTGAAACTGATTTCAGTATCGCCCAAACCAATGTAACCAACATGTGTAGCAGGGCGTACTTCTGCGGATATTGTCTTACCGTCAAACGTCATATCGAATCCGCAGATACCTTTAGCTTCACGGTCAATTTTGACGTTCAGGACATCACCTTCATTTCCTTCAAAGTGATATCGAAAGATTCCAAATCCATCTTCTACGAAGTCATCCATATCTTGAGTGATTTTTACCTTGTAACTATCGTACCAATCATAACGCTCGAAGAACTCTTTGAACATCTCACAACCAATGATACCAGGAATGTGTGATTCCATGAGTACTCTTGTTCCTGGTACCCAGCTGTATCCAGTCCTCTTGTAGAGAGGCATTGCTTTCAGGTTGCCACCCCAGGTATGAAGGTCAATTCTCCTCTTTCCAGCATCAGCAGCTGCCTGAGCTGCTTCAATGAGCATCGCTTTACCATAACCTTGTCCTTGGTACTTGGGATCGACACCCAGTAACCCTATGTATGAAGCCTCGGAATCAAGCTCAGCATCGGAAATATTGCAATGTCCGACTATCTTGTCTTCTGAGTAGCCAACAATAACTCTGATGTTTTTCGATTTGGACCAAGACTTTAGCACACGCTCTGCAGTGAAGGGATTCCCATGCGTGAAACCTCCGGGCCAGCTGTCCGAGTCATCGAAAGAGTTTAGACACTCAGCAAGACGCCCAGCATCCGCTAATGTCATCTCAAACTCTCGAACCTTCTGTGCAGTCTGTCTACTACTCATGTTATCCGCCTCAAAAATGGTTGGTTGGTTTAACAAACTGATGTGTATAAAAGGTTTACGTCAAAATCTATTTTGTTGTTTCTTCATTCATTTTGTTAGCTCTCAAAGTGTATCAAAAAATAAAAAAGAGGAGAGAGGGGAATATCCCCTCCTGGAAAAAACTATGTCATGATTGCAGCAATACTACCGGTAGTAGTTTGAGCAATAATTGTCAGCGTCTGAGATGCTGTGTCATAGTCGGAAGTTTCGTAGTGGTTTGCAGTTATCTCTGTCCAACCAATAGCTGTGATATCAACTGAACCTGTTACTACTGAGCACTCAACGCTTCCACCAATACCTGTCGGATAATCAACAAGGATGTCAATACCGCCAGTTGTGGCTGCAAGATTGAATGTGGCATTTCCTAGAAGAACTACGTCGTCAGTCATAATAATGGATATTGCATCAGTAGTAGTATCAAGTGATACATCTCCTACATGTGCACCAGGACCAAGTACAACAGCAATAGCCCCAGTATTCACATCAACATCGATTGTGTAATTTACACCACTGCCCAGTGTAATGTTCACACCTGCTGCAGGATAGGTTAGTCCTATGGTGTTGCTCGCGAAAGTAACAGTAGGATTCCCTTCTGTTTCAAGAGTGGTGTTCTGTACTTCAACATCAATCTTGTATAGTAAAGACTCGTTATCAACAAACAATATAGCGATACCGCCTGTTGCAATGTCAATATCAAGAGTCACGGTTTCGTTAGTAGCACCCACTTCAGCTTCAAATGAGAAGTCTGTGGTGGCTTTATTCCAGTTCCAAGTATTGGCTCCATAGTAGGATATGAGCCCTACTGAAATGGCACCAATTACTAGAACACTTAGGATACACACAACCATACTTGTATTTCTTTGATAGTTACTCAATTCTTTACACCTGTTCGATGAGATTTGAGAAAAGCAGTCCACTTCTCTCGAAGCTCTATATATTGCGAATCTTCTTCCAGAACAAAGCGACGCATGATTCGCGATACATCGCCTCTATCAGAGGATGTGAGTTTATCATACTCGGCCTCTTTCTCGATAAGATTGCGAGAACTGATTTCGTTCTCACGACTTATCATCGCCGTCAATAGATCCACTGCCGCACCAATCTGACGTTCTGGGACGTCAATTCCATAGACTGATAGGCTAGTAATTATGGACTTCAGGCGTTTTGTGGTATCATCACCGGTGGCTTGCACCATCTCACTGATGCCCATCCGATACTCACGTGCAGATGCACGATAGAATCTCTGGACAATGCCAGTCTTGGTCTGCTCTGTTCGTTCTTCAAAAACAAGACCAACTTCTTTCAGCTTCTGAATGTGATGTAGTATTGTACCAGGGTTTTTTCCTGTTACAACTGCAAGTTGTTTCACGGTCTTAGAATCCTTGACTAGATATTCAAAGACGATTTTTGCGCGAGTTGGCTCCATTAGAATCTTAATCATCTTCTTGTCTTCAATGATTTCCATATCTTTGATACGTGGTTTTCTTTTCTTGGATCCAGCCATAGTTCTACACCCCTCCGATATAACTTGGACCTGATTCTTCTTCTGGGGGGTGTTCATAGTTATCATCATCGGCAGTAAGAATCATATATACCCTTGTGAGTCCAATCGTCATTGCGGGTAAGAATATGAATACCAAGAATAGCATTGCAGGTAACATGTATACTGCCATGATTCCAAGTCCGATTTCACCGATACCAAGAGTAAATGGTGCCGCAATGATTGGTATGAAGATAGCACCCAAGATTAGCAAGAATGTCATCCAGACTCCAAAGACACGGTCAAAGTATTTGATGCTCATCCGTATTGATCTCTTAGTAGATTCAAATACAGAATATCCATCGATTATTGATGGGAAAAGCATCGATAAGAGTCCAGTACTTATTGCGAACCAGATTAATAGTAAACCGAGAACTATTGGATTGACAATACCTACAGGTCCAGCATGCATGAGGCGCATCATCAAGAATTGTTCACCGTAGAGTGAAATCCCTCCAACTAATGCAAGAATCAAAGGACCTAGCACAAAAAGGAAGAGAATCATTCCACCTCCTGCCAAAGAGAAGAATTTCTTCTTGTACCAAATGAAGACTCCTTCTGCACTTGTTCCTTCACTCTCCACGATTTCACGACCCATGCCAAACATAGCACCAAAGGCTACAAAGATAGGAGCTAGAAAGGGTAGTCCAAACAGAATTGATCCCAAAGCGATGTTTGTGATTCCAATATCAGGAGTCGATCCAAACGATTCAAAGTACGCAATTAAATTTTCAAAACCACCAATTACAAAGAAGAAGGGAATGAAAATCAGGGCAGCTACTACAACGAGTAGAATAGCAGACACTATGAGAACACCAAATATCGCGAGGAGAAAAGAGATGACGTTCTTTACTGCGAACTTGAAGCTAATCTTCAAGTCTCCAAGAATTGTTTGAAAGGTCGCATTTTCCATTTTTTTTCACACCTAGAAAGATAGAGGAGAGCGTCTTCAAAGTTTCCCTCTAAGACACTCTCATGTTCATTACACTTAGACGATTGGCACAACAGCAGTCTGTAATGCAATTGTACCGCCAGTGAGTTCCTGATAGACCCGGACCCAAGTAATTCTTATCATTGGTAAGAATAGGAAGAGCCAGAGAAAGACTGAAACTACAGTCCATAACATGATACCTGCCAAAGCTGGAAAGAGCGCAAATGTCATCGGCATCACTGGATGAACTAACGCAGGCATTGCAAGACCTGCAATGATCACTGGACCAAAGGTAGCGGCGATGAGAAGCACTATAGCAGCCATGACTCCAAAGATTCTGTCAAAGTACTTGGTGGCTAGCGAAAAGGATTCCTTGAAAGCTGCTTGAACACCCTTACCACTTACAACAGCTGGAAATACCATGGAGGTAAGTCCAATTGTGATGAAGAACCACACAAAGGTAAAGACCGTCAGTAGAGTAGAGAGGGCTGCAGTAATAGTGTAACCCATTGCATATGATGTTAGTCCCCAGACTAATGCAGGAGGAAGCAGAATGATGATGGTGAGGATAGCGCCAGTTCCCATGAAAGTTAGGAACTTACGTCGGAGATAGGAGAAAGCTGCTTCCGCCTTGGTTTCACCAGTTGTTACTAGGTCATAGCTCATTCCATAGATTGAACCACTGACAACTAGGAACAGTGAAATGAAAGGGATGACTAAAAGGACACCTATTCCACCGAGGAATAAGGGATTAGCTATTGCCCAGTCGCGCATAGCTACCATTGTTACTTCGGACATTGGTGCGAACGCTACCCATGCAACTATTGCAATAGGAGCAGCAATCAACATCGCGAGAAGAGTAACGACAATGATCATGCCCAAGTTAGCAAGGAAATAGCTTAATGCACTTCCATATGCCTGTCTGAGGCTTGTCTTCATGTCGTCGAGTATTGTTCTGTGAGTTGTAGACATTGTATACACCGTATAAAGGTTCATCAAACGCTTCGACTTGTAACGTATCGAACGTTTGACACACCTCAAAATTAGCGTTAAACGTATATAAATCGTTTGGTAATCGCCAAACATCAAACGTTTGCGGTTTTGTGAGTCAAATATCCCCACAATTTAGCAAACTCTGAAGAAGAATTTCCGAGATGGTTATTTAATTGAATAGAATGAATTAGAAAGAGGTTTCACTATGGTTACCTATAGTTAGGTATGATAGGCAGGGATTAAACGTTTGATGGAAAACAGCTAAAGCTGACCATTGTGAATTTTTCTTTCGAAT
>JABCSP010000069.1 GCA_018238825.1 Candidatus Thorarchaeota archaeon
AAGCCTTTTATTGCCAACATTAAGTCCCTGTATCTTTCTTGATAATGTAGATACTTTTGATGTCCATGAACTGAACTCCTCTCGTCTTCGCCTTTCATTCTCTAGTCCGGCATTCTCTTGTGACTGTCACGTAGTGCTGGCGTGCACTATCCATTCTATCTCGTAGGTCCTTTTGAGCATTTTAGGGATGTATCCATTAAGATTGCTCTGAGTCATTGTACCAAATGGTCAGCCTTAATAGATTAACAGCAGGCAACAAAATGAATAATATGTCATCAGAAGATGAAGTGGCATCAATTTGTCCTTCTTGTAGTAAGGGGAAGTTGAGAATTCAATCCATGCTCTATAGTGTCCCATTTTTCAATGAGCTAGCAATATTTCATATAGAATGTCCCGAATGTGGTTTCCGGCATAGTGATGTATTTTCTGCAGAGCAAAGGAAACCAAGCAGGTTCACAATGCATGTGACTGATGTTTCACATCTCAATGTGCGTGTAGTACGCTCAGGATCTTGTACGTATAGATTTCTAGAATGGGGGATTGACGTAGAGCCCGGTCCAACAGCAGAATCCTTCATCACGAATATAGAGGGTATTCTAGATCGCGTCCGGAAAGTGGTTGAAACTGCTAGGAATTTTGCGGATCTTGAAGTTGAGAAGGCACGAGCTACTGAGATACTAGAGGAAATGAAGGCTGCACTTCGTGGAGAATTTCCATTCACCCTGGTGATGGAAGACCCAGCTGGAGTAAGTGGTATCTTACCTGATGATATGACACTTGTAAAGCACGAGGAACTGACAATCGAAGAAGCTTCCAAACTGAAAGGAGCTCCCTTCTGGGTCGATACAATGCGTGAAGACTATTCAGAGCGTAAGGGTTAAAACACCCCCATAAGATTTTTCATTATCAGTGGGCCGATAGATTAGCCCGGTTGTGACTTCATTACGAGGTCACAGGGTATCAGATCGCATGGTTTGCATCCATGAGGCCGCGAGTTCAAATCTCGCTCGGTCCACCACTATTTCATTTCAGCTTTCTAATCTTCAATAGGCAACATGTAGATTGGGGTTTCTTCTCCCAAAACATACTCGAAAGATGAACTTTGATAATGCCAGCCAATCAAACCTCCGAGATAAAATGCACCATAATTGATATCAGCTTGGATCTTGACAAGGAACTGATGTCCACCAAACTCGTTAGCTAAATCGTTATTCAGCATAAAACCATAGTCTACAATGATCACATTGTTTGTAAATAACTCATTTGTTCCCAAAATAACTTCACATGTTCCAGTGGCAAACCACTCATCATCAGTCGCATTGTTATCTATGATATCTAGTCTATCTTGGTTTCTGGAAGGATTACACCTAAGCACAGTTCCAAATGGGTCTAGACGCATCAATGAGGTGTTAGCTTGATGACTTGTTATATCTGCCACCCATATTGTGATTGTGGCACTAGTCAATCTCAGGTATGCACTACCATCTTGTATATTTTCAAACGAAATATGAAATTCAAGAAAGTTTGTCACAGCACCACCCTGAGTATCGTTGTAATATTTGAAAAGATCATTCAATGAAAGGTAACTGAATGATGGTTCTGGTATGTCACTTGTAGGGGGATTCACAGCTATAGTAAACCCAACAACGATTATCCCGCCCAGAATAATTGCAGTCACAAATCCCAGTACTCTTCTCCTAGATTGACCACCTATTGACATACGATACTCCCTACACATAATTTTGAATGAAGGCATATCAATATTGCCATCTCATGGATTGCTAATCTAGTCCAAATCTCGCTCGGTCCACCATCCACTTTTGACATTTATCGCTATTAATTACTATTCTGTAACTTTTCCAGCACAGTCTTTACAATACGGACGAGGTGGAGAACCTACATAGATTGGTTCATTTTTAATCTTCTTTTTGCATCTAACACATTTTATCTTTATCATAAGTATCCCACATTCATAATCAGGACATTGCTTTTTTTTTTTTGTGCAATCAAGTTGATATATAGTATATTGTTCTTATAATATATCCCACTTGATGTCTATTTCTTATTTCGCAGTTGCATACTAAATATCACTTTGTTTTACATTTTGCATATTCAAACAATCCTGCAAAGATATCCTTAAGAGGAACCATTTTCGGCCACTGAAACAATTCATACCGGAATCTAGGCCGCACAAATGTGCTTTGGGAGATATCTCGGACCTAGACTCACGGGATGGTGAAACAAAATATGCAATTATTCGAGACATTCCTAGTACAGATGTCTTTGCTAGAACAGGCCATGATTTGGATTGTTATATTAGCAGCATTTGTAAGTCTCGTGTATGCCTGGTGGCTGAGGAAAGGTGTTCTTGCCCAACCAAAGGGTACAGAACAGATGCAGAAGGTCTGGAGAGGTATTCGTGATGGCTCCCTGTCTTATCTTGACAGGCAGCTGAAGACCATCGTACCGATTCTAATCGGATTATCATTCCTTCTCTTCTTCACTGTATACATTACGACACCCGACTTAGGCACAGCAGAACTATTTGACATCATAGTTGATCCACTTGATCCACTGTACAATACTCCTCAAAATCTTGCTGCCATAGAAAGTGCAAGAATAATTGTCGGTATTGGTAGGTCAATAGCATTTATTTTCGGTGCAGGCTTTTCATTGATTGTTGGACAACTCGGTATGCGTATCGCAGTTGAATCCAACATCAGAGTTGCTCAGGCTACACGTGAAGGCGATAACAGATACAATAGAGCACTAACCATTTCTTACCGTGGAGGCACATTCACTGGAATGTTGACTGACGGTCTTGGTTTGCTTGGCGGAACAATGATATTCATCATATATGGCTTAGCAGCCCCAGATGCACTCCTTGGTTTCGGTCTTGGAGGCACCCTCCTAGCCCTCTTTATGAGAGTTGGTGGTGGAATATACACTAAAGCTGCAGATGTTGGTGCAGACTTGGTTGGTAAGGTTGAGCATGGACTCCCTGAAGACGATCCAAGGAACGCAGCAGTAATTGCAGATCTTGTTGGTGACAACGTCGGAGACTGCGCTGGAATGGCTGCAGACATCTTCGAATCATATGAGGTCACTATTGTTTCATCTCTGATTCTCGCAATTGTACTCTATCTTGAAACAGCAGCCGGACACTTTCCGATACTTCCTGGTGGTGCACTTGCAGTGGTTGTATTTCCGCTCTTTATTCGGGCAATTGGTGTGATTTCATCAATCATTGGAACAATCATGGTTCCAATATGGCCTCGGATTTTGAAGACACGAGATGTATATGCAGAGAAGGCGATGTTCCTTTCTTACGAAGTTTCAAGCGCCTTCACAATTATCCTGTCAATGCTATTGTCATGGTATTATGTTGGAGATATTCGCTTTGGAATATTGATTGGAGTGGGTGTACTGCTTGCTGTATCATTCAATCCGCTCACAAGCTACTTCACATCACTGAAGAAGCCGCCAGTCCAAGAGATTGTCAAAGCCACAGAAACTGGCACTGCAACAATGATACTCTCGGGTATTGTTGCTGGATATGAGTCCACAGTAGCAGCTCTAGTTGTAATAGTTACAACTTTTGGAATTGCATGGTGGCTATACACACCGGCTGCAGTTGCTCTTCTGTCACCTTTCGTTGTAGTTGGTGTTGAGGGTACTATCTGGACCCTTTACGGAATTGCATTGATTGGTATTGGTATGCTTTCCCACACAGGAAACAATGTGGCAATGGACGCATTTGGTCCAATCTCTGACAACGCAGCAGGTATAGGTGAACTCTCACCTGGTGACTTTGATGAAGAATCAAGGAGGACTATGGCCGAACTTGACGCAGTTGGTAACACAACCAAGGCTATCACAAAGGGAATCGCTATTGCTTCAGCAGTAATTGCTGCAGTCAGCCTCTTTGATGCCTTCATATTTGTTGCAATACTACCTCTTGGTTTGGACCACTTGTTCCTTGATGATCCTCGAGTGTTCTCCGGATTACTTTTGGGTGCCGCACTACCTTGGTTATTCTCGGCTGTGAATATCAAAGCAGTTACGCGTGCAGCAGGTGAAATGGTGAAGGAAGTTCGAAGGCAATTCAAGATACCTGGAATCTTAGAAGGTACCAAGACACCTGATTACGAAAGAGCTGTAAATATTTCAACAACTGCAGCTCAGAAGGAGCTCATCTCCCTAACTGTTCTCACAGTTTGCACACCAATTATTGTCGGACTTCTACTTGGAGTTGCGGCTCTTGGTGGATTCCTCGGTGGAATCATTGTGTCTGGTCAATTGCTAGCAGTCTACATGTCTAATGCTGGTGGTGCCTACGACAATGCGAAGAAAGCAATCGAAGATGAACCAATAGATCTCGAAGCCAACACTGGTAAGGGATCGGAGCGTCACAAATCAGGTGTTATTGGTGATACAGTGGGTGACCCGTTAAAGGACACTGCTGGACCTGCTCTCAACCCAATGATCAAAGTAGTCAACCTACTAGCTCTGATATTGGCTCCACTTCTGGTCATGCTTGAAACCACTGGTACTCAGGAAATGGTCTATATTGCAATAGCATCACTCATAGGCCTTTTCGGGTTGACCATCTGGGCAGTTCGTAAGAGCATGAGGCCTGCTGACTTCGGCGGGATTCATGAATTCTCCGAAGAAGAAGGCATCATAGCAGAGTAGCTAACTACTAACAGTGTAAGGTGGTGGTACTTAGTACCACCCACCTCCCTCTTTTTTTATTTCAAATCGAACAAACAACAACCTTTTCTTCATTCGTTTTGCTAATGTATATTCGAGCTACAGAATCTTTGAGGGACATTCAACTTTGGACGGAGAGATGACGCCAAGCAATCAGATGGACGGGCATGAGTTCACTGTGTGGTCATTGGCAATTACACCAAATGGCCAGATGATAGTTTCAGGTGGACAGGACGCCACTATTCGACTCTGGGATTTTGCATCTGGAAAAGAAGTTCACAAATTTATTGGACATGAAGGCCCGGTCTATAATATGGAAATAATGCAAGATGGAAAGCACCTTGTATCTGTGGCTGACAAAGATCTTGCAGTAAAGATTTGGAATATTGAAAATCACGAGTTAGTAAGTTCCCTCGCACCAAACTCTGCTCATGTAACTGCAGTAGCAATAAGTCCGGATCAGAGATTCATAATTACTGGGGGCGAAGATGGTTTCGCTAGAATCTGGGATATAGACCGTGGTGTATTGCTACGATCATTAGAACATGAACATGGTATCTATAGCATGACCATAAGCCCTGATGGAAGGCACTTACTCTGTGGAAGTAAACGAACGCCTGGCGAAAGATATCCGGGTGTTGTCTGGGTCTGGGACTTTGAACTTGGTATACTACTGAAAACTCTCAGTGGACATATGGGTCATGTGACTGCAATAACTATGACTGCTGATTCAAAGTATATACTCTCAGGTGATCAGCATGGTTCAGTTTACCTGTGGGATTTAGAAACTGGGACCTTGTTGAAAACAATGTCTGGGCATAATGCCCCAATTCTGACGATTCATGTATCCCATGATGGTCAACATGTTATTACTGGGTCCCCAGATGGCACTGTAAGGGTTTGGATTCTTCGAGGTGGTGTTCTTCTAGCTGATCTCACTCACACCGAAAATGTCCACTCACTCATAGTAAGCCCAGATTGCCGCTATGTAATCACAGGTTCAATGGAAGGGTCTGTGGAAGTTTGGGATTTTGACATGACCAGTCCATGGATTGATCCATCCAAGGAATTAGCAGAAGAAGCAAAAGCCGAGCTTGAAGCCTTCAGAATGGTTCAATTGAAGAAAGTCATGACGCGGTATGATACCCTACCACTGCTCCGGTTGGCAACACTTCTCCGTTTTGAAAATCTTGAAGAGCTTGAAGATTGGCTTCTTGACCTACCTAACGATATGCCTGTCAAAATCGACGGTCCTCTTCTAGTCATCAAGAAATGACAAAGTAGAATAATCAAAAATGAGAAGATGGGCCCGGATTGGAGAAAATTAGGGAAAGTCGTGCAGTATCTCTACTGCGTATTCGCGTGGTTAGGAGGGGAGTTTGAATATCTCTTCACCAGACCCTAATAGTAATTCAATTCCAATCTATATTAAGTATTTTTATATGTACATTAGGAATAATTAAATTTGAGTAAATACTCAATTGTGATTTTCAACATAATTGCTGCTTATAGAAATAATATATAGTCAATCTCAAATCATTGGTCGGAGAGAACTAGTGTCCACTAATGATGGGGTCCTGCACTTTGAGCATTAGTATCCCCATTCCTGACCTTGTCTCTGCCGATACCATCTACTGCCCTTCTTTGAAAGGGACCATTGACCGCCTAATTGCATCACAAGACCCATGTTTTCCATATTCTGAAGCACTCCGAAGAGTTTGTCATCTGATGCCCCAGTTACTTCCTTTAGATTTGGGAAGCTCATCTTTCCATTTCGCTTTAGATGCTGAGCAATATCGAACTTACCAACTGCTCTTGATTCAGTACGGACTATGATATGGCCGCAGTTTGTGCAAAGAAGGTCTCCTTTGTTGTCATCACGGGCGACTTCCTTACTTCCACAGATTGGGCAGGTTGTTTGTGAGAATCTTAATCCGCGTCTGGACATAGTTTTCAACCGAGTGTCAGGAAAAACTGTCTACTGATAAAACTAGCGAAGGCGCCATCAATTTCACAAGAGGCTAGCTCTCAACAAGCTCCTTGAAGAATGATTCATAATCTATCTCAAAGGGCACTCGCGTACCAATTCGAACACGTTTCTTATCCTGGTCTAATTCAACATAACCTTGACCCTGCAATTCTCTTAGATCTTTCATTACTCCTCTCAGTGCTTTCTTCCTGAACTCACGTACCCTATCCACGCTAACCCAGCCACCTTCTTGATAGGCAAGTGTGATGACAATAAGAAGTGTTGCTGCAAGTCTATCAGGTAGTGCTGCTGTTTGAGCTAGATTCACTTCGTCAGATGTATCAAGGTAAAATACTCCTGCCACTGGATTGTGCCTGATGAAAAGACCAAGTGGCGTGACTCTTTTGTGAAGGCTTCCCATTTTTTGAAATAGGAGATGCCGTCCTGTATCTTCGGGAAGTCCAAGTGCATCTAGCATGTCTTCTATGCTTGCCCCAATGGGCGTTCCTGTTCTTGTAAGTAGCTTGACCAGCACAGCATATTCGTTCATGAGATATCTCCCTAGTCACGACTATCTGTTTAAAGTCTGACTTTCATGCTGTAAAAAGCGCCTTCTACCTAGTCACATCCTGTGACTCTCAGCTGTGACCCTCAATAGTGGCTCCGCTATATATACTAAATCTGAGTAGTAATTCTTGTGAAATATCATGGCTCTAACAACTAACAACCGAACCTCATCTGTGCTGAAGAACAAACGCAAGGTATCAACCGATGCCGTTGCTTACGCTTACATTACCGTCGTGAGGTAATCTTCATGAAACTCTCTGAGCGACTGATCAACTGGCAACTCTCTGAGACCGACTGCTGGTCACAGAGTGGTCATAGTTATGGTCAGTCAGTCTCAGAAATACCATATCCTGTGACCAACCTATAGAAGATTGTGACTAATGATGACTGTAAACGATAATTCTCGAATGATTCGATTGACAATGGAAAACAAGTACATCAACGTACAATCTACCGAAATGTTAGTTCTTTCTTATGACTCAACAATGAGGTGCTAAAATGGCATTTGCAAAAATCAACCAGAAACCACGTAAATTGAATCTAGAAAAGTCCAAGATCTCCACCGAGGCGATTGCTAGGGCTTACTTCAGGCGGTAATTCCAGTGACTGAAGTAGTAACTGTCGAAAGTACCGAAGAACAGGCTGAGGTAAAAGGCTTCAGAGCAGTACTCGGTCACCGTGATTTCTCCCGACTCTGGTCTGGACAACTAGTATCGAATATTGGAACTGCAATTTCCTCACTAGCTCTGATGTTCTATGCTTACCATCTCACTGGTTCTGCCATGGCAATGGCAATCCTTGCTATAGTGCAAACAATTCCAGTAGTAATTTTCGCAGGCTTTGTTGGTGTCTATGTTGATCAGTGGAATAGAAAGAAAATCATGGTCGCTTCTGATATTGTCCGAGCAATTATTATCCTATTCATTCCCCTCACCATTTACTTCCCTACATTTCTACCCACAATACAATGGGTATACTTGCTTACCTTCATTTACGCATCAGCCAATGCGTGGTTCTTTCCGGCAAGGAGTGCATCAATCCCTAATCTTGTAGAGCGCGACGAACTAGTTGCTGCAAACTCCCTATCTCAGATGACTTTCCAGGTTGTTCAGTTAGTTGTTCCTCCAGTTGGAGGTATCCTTGTTGCACTCCTTGCCCCCGATTACTTTCTAGCCTTTGCAATTACATCAATGACATTCGTATTTTCAGCGATTGCATTGCAAGGAATACAGACAAACCTGATTCCCGCTCGTAAGGATTTGGACAAGGAATCTCTACGATCTCAGATAGTTCAGGGTGGTCGTTATGTTATTGGTAATTCAATACTCTCCTTTCTATTCGTATTCGCAATGCTCCTTGCTGGCTCCTCTGGAATTCTAAATGCACTCATGATGCCTTACTTTGAAGGAGAGCTTGGATTGGGCGCTGCTCAAATTGGTCTTGTCTTGAGTGCTGGTGCAGCCTCTGGTGCTGTAACTGCTATTTACTTTAGTCGAAAGAAGGAGATTGAGAAACCACTCTTTATCGTAACTGGTGCTGGCTTTATTGCTGGTGTGGCTATCTTTGCAATGGTACTCGCCTTTGATTTAGCGACAATAATGCTCTCTTGGGCATTGATTGGAACAGTAGATGTGATGTTGAGCATTCCACTTACTGTCCTGATGCAGGAACTAGTAGATGACGAGTTACGTGGTCGTGTATTTGCACTTCTTAGTGTAGTATTCACTGCTGTACAGGTTATTGGAATGGGTATTGGAGGTGTGTGGGCTGAGTCAGTTGGCTCCACTGGTCCACCGTTAATTGGTGCAGCTATTGCAATGGTTATAGTAGCACTCATCGGATTTGCAGCGATTTCTAAATTCAAGCTACATTCTCTTCTTCCTCAGAAACAGAAAGAATCCGAGA
>JABCSP010000070.1 GCA_018238825.1 Candidatus Thorarchaeota archaeon
TCCGAAGAACTCTAGCACGAATACTGTTGTTGTTTGCGTCGGACGCTCTAGACTCTGCATCCTTGAATGCCTTCTCAGCAGCTTTAAGGTTCTCAACATCGGTATATGCAATTCCAAGTGCCATTAGCAACTCAGCTTGCATATCCTTCCGATTTTGAATCTCAGGTCGTTGTAGGGTCCATTCAAGCTCCTGGATTCTAATCTCATTTTCCTTCATTTTTCTGGACAGTAAATCGATTTGCATCCCAAGAATGAATATCTGAATATCATTGACAAGACCTGCTTGAATTAGTGAATCCCGCAGATCAAAGAGAAACAAGGATGAATAATGAGGTTCATGTGTTTCAGCAAGTCTAATGCTGTTTTCATAGATGACATTTGTTTGCTGTTCTTGCATATTACCAAATTCGGTGAATGCAGGTTTGGCTGTACCATGCACAGCTTTTGTGCATAGACCACGAAATGCAATTGAAGAGTAATATTGTGGATTGCCTTCCTTTCGGAATATCTCAACCGCTTGGATAGCCAGCGACTCAGCTTCTGAGTAGTTTTTCGATTTCAGCAATACTCGAGCTAGTGAGTCCAGTGCGAATCCATATGCACCACGCTCAGTACCGTAATATTCTGCTCGTTCTTTCATGTTCGTTCTGAGTACAGTTTCAGCCTCAGAGTAGTTACGCATCTTAGTAAGAATCTCACCAAGATTCAGGAGGTAATTCAGGCGATTCTTTTTCATTTCATCTGACGAAGGAGGAATCTGGACAGCTATTTTCAAAGATTCCACGGCATAATCCAGTTGATCAAGTAAAATAGAAATTGAACCATGGTCATATAATGCCTCAGCATACTGAATGCTCTCAGGACCATAGTCTTCTTTTGCTTTCTCTCGTGCTTGAATAACTAGTTCAATTGCAGCTGCAGATTTTCCAGCTTTCAGCAACATCATTGCCTGCATAACTGTTGGACTATAATCGCTCAATCGACACCTCTCCATCTTTTCCAGCTTAGACTGTTCTAATAATCTTAGTCTCTAGAAATCCATTTTTGCCCAACCATTTCTCGTTTTTTCAATTCCTAAGATCTCTTTCGCCAGTGCGAATGAGGATAGTGATAGTAGGAATCGATTTCCACGTCCCACTCTGTTTCGCAAATATTGCATTTGACAGTGAGTATATCGGTCTGCATTAGACTATCATTATAGCCAGCTCGACGTCCGATAATTTCCAGATCATCTTGGTAAGGAGGTACGTTGAATCGTCAGTCTTGGTACACATTGCAATTGCATTTTGCTCCCGACTCTGCATTCCGAAGAAGTTCAAGGAGGTACTCGTACTCACTCAAATACGTGTTCTTCCAGACTCCTTGGAGTTCTTCCAATTTCTTTAAACTAGGAATATCACGAAGATGAGCTAGTAGATGAAATGCCTCTTTGACACAAGCAGTATGCGTTTCATATTCATAGTGTGAAACAACCCAACGACAGAATTCGATGACTTGATCAGCTGGTTCTTCCTTGATAGTCTTGAAGAATTTTCGACATTCAACATTTCCTGAAAGAACATCGTTCTGGAAGGTCTGTTTCATCTTCGATAACATACATCTTGAATGCTGTTTAGTATACAAGAGGATTTCTACTTTGGAGTAAGTTACATTGAACTCCTTCAATGCGCCAATCCTGATTTCGAGTTAGTGCTTTCACTTACGTCGTAAGTAGATCCCAATAGCTACAAGACTGGTACAGAAAATTCCACCAATGAGAATCCACGACAGGTCGAGAAACAATAGCGTATCTGTAGTAGTACTCGTAGTTGCACTGGTTGTTGTAGATGTGGAAGTGGCTGTAGAATTGGTTGGAGTAATTGTTGTTGGTGTTGCGTTAGTATCAAGAATCCACATCAGATCTACTGTGAAGTAAAAATGATTGACTCCTCCTAATTCGGTGCTCCATGTAGAGATGACATCAATATAGAGAATGTTGCCGGGAACCCAGGGAGATACATCAGCTGCGCCCAAGTTCCACTTATACTCGTAAACAACATTAAATTCACTATCACGAACAAGGAACTGGTCTCCTGGTGGAGGATACACATTGAAAAAATTCACTCGTAGCATTTCCGCATCAAAATTAACGAAAACATAACGAAATGGTCCTTCAGCTGTTACTTGTTCGACAATAGCTTTGATAGGTGGGTCGTATTCCTCTTCGAAGATATGATTTGAAATTAGATCACAGTTCAATTCCTCAACGATGTAGACTGTATCATTAGAGAATTCAATCCGAAGTATACCTCGAATGAAGCTTGCATAGGAATAGTCAAGGAGATACGAGAGAGAAAATGTGGTTGATACATCATTCGTCATGGTGTGCCATGCCTTTCCGTCAAAAAATTCAACGATGGGGATAGTCCGAAGAGCATCATCTATGATTGATGCAGATACTGTTGTTTCATTTCCATATTCATAATTAAGTGCGGAGAAACTTGCATCAACCTGAGGACTACTCGAGAGTATCATTACATCGTCAATCTGTTTTGGAGCATCACTGAGAACTTCAACA
Organism: Candidatus Thorarchaeota archaeon; assembly: GCA_018238825.1. Classification (GTDB taxonomy): domain Archaea; phylum Asgardarchaeota; class Thorarchaeia; order Thorarchaeales; family Thorarchaeaceae; genus SMTZ1-45. Next base: position 2,558 of record JABCSP010000070.1, read on the forward strand.
CCAGTACTTGTTACAACAACAGAATCCTCTACCCGTACAAACCATCCATCATCGTGATAGAGCCAAATCTGTATACCAAGCAATTGTCCCTCGGTGGGAGTAGTTGGTTCGGTTTCAAAAAACAGGTAAGGTTCTACAATTGCAAAATCACCTAATCCGTGTCCCCAGTATTCTGAATAGGTAAAGTCTGGCAAACTGATGAAATCACTGAGTCCACCCTGTACGATTGCATCTAGGTCTGCTACAGAAACGCCCGGTTCAATTGCATCAATAACTGCAGCTTCTGTATCCAAGACTGAGGAGTATGCATCAAGTATTTCTTGAGTTACAGATTCAAAAAAGAAAGTTCGATAGGTATCTACACACTGTCCATTTACGCGAGCTCCAACACGAATTGTAACCACTGGTTCAGTGCTAGGATTAATAGTATGGTCAGCATCATCATTTGAATGACAATAAGGCCATATGAACTCGTCCTGGGTCATGACCAATGTCGGAAAACTCAACTCACCATCTGAACCTTCAGCACGTAAAATTGCGTCAATGTGATTTGTAATTTCAAGCTGGGTTATTGGACGCTCGTAAGCTTGACGAAGGATGTTCCGTGCACCACTAAGTGCAATAGAAGAAATGTATGCTGCAGATGCCGCATCCACAGTAGATGAAATACACTTCTCTGAGAAGGGTGGTTCACATACTGCTTGATATGGTGAACTGACCTGGGAATTGAGGGATGAGAATATGAGGACACCTAGTAGTAACCAGATTCCATATCTACAGAGATGACGCATTTCATATACCAAATTTATCGGATGCAATTTCTATAATATAAAACACCTTCAACGCAAGATTTCTACTATTCGCGACGTTTGAGAAAGATAGCAACTCCAATCAAGACAACAGCTGTAGATGGAACTCCAATCCACAGTAGGTATGGAGGTTCTATTACTTCTGCGACTTGAGGGTCAGATCCGCGAAGATACTCCTGAAGGTTTGTGTAGTTATCAGAATCAGGGTCTTCATCTGCATCCTTAACAAGTGGGTCCAGACCATTTGCAAGTTCCCAACCATCCGGAAGTAGGTCCGAATCAGAATCAAAATTGTTGGGATCCAACCCATTTGAAAACTCCTGCAAATTTGTAAGAGTATCATTGTCAAAATCCAAGCTTGCATCAGTTGAATTATTGGGATCTAGTCCATTATCTAATTCCCAGTTATCTGGTATTGCATCATCGTCTGAATCTGCCTTAGTTTCATCAGTACCATAGATAATTTCCATCGCATCACTAATTGAATCAGAGTCAGAATCTTGATTGAACAATGAGGAATCTAACCAGTACTCAAATTCATCGGAAACACCGTTCCCATTGATATCGACATCGTACTCGATGTATGTGTCAATACCTAGGGGGGCACTACCTGTATTCCAAACTTGAAGGTAATAGAGCCCCTTCTGTGTAACTGGAAGGGAAAAGAGTTGCGTAAATTCCCAAGGGTGTGCGGGCTGTGAAGATGAGGCTATCAATATATCACCAGGAGCGTAGAGAAGGAAAGTTGCTGAAGCCCCATACCACCTTGCAGTGATGTTCAGTGTAGTTGCCATGCTTACAGGGAAATACTGTTTGAATGAAGTACCAGGATAGGTAACCGCCACATTGAACAATAGCGTTTTCTCCCCATATGCTTTGCCCATGGTATACGCCATACTTGCACCAATGAGAGCAGTAGTTTCACTACCTAGATAATATGTGTACTCACTACGGTCCCATACGTCATATTCGGTTTGATAGGCGGTATCAATATTGAAACCAGACTCAAATGCAAGTATCACGTTATCATAACCGTTCGCAATAAATTTGATATGGTCCGATCTATACCATTGAATGAAACCGCTCGATGAGATAGCGCCGATGACATCACGCCCATACCAATTCGACATGGTTTTCCCTAGCTCAGCCCAGTATTGGCTTACGTGATAGGATAATGCATTATCATTGTATACTAAGAGTAATCGCTCATTGGTAGTGGTGTGGGTAGATGGACGTAAAATCGTATCAACATTATAGAGTGCTAGTATCTCAATACCTGCATCAGTGAAAGCTTCAGCCACCTCGGGACTACCTTGGAAGAGCCCAGGAATAGGTGACAATTGTTCAAACAACGCATTAGCTCCATTGAACGCAATGAAATAGATATCGAGAGGCCACTCGTATTGAGACATGATTCCAAGAAGTTCAAGAACTGCTGCAATACCACTTCCGTCATCATTTGCGCCTGGACATAATGGCATAGTATCATAATGCGCGGAAATTACAAATACGGGGTTATTACCTGGCAGATACCCGGGCAAACGGCCAACAATATTCATGTATTCGCCGATTATTTCAATCTCCAATCTTTCATCGGATAACTCCGTCATTTTATTGACGAGCCAGTGACGAGAGATTTCATTTTCACTGCCAGCAATTGATATAGAGGCATAGACATGTCTTGAACCATTCGCGGTAAAATCTTGAACATAACTTCTGTATCTATTCTGATCTACCGCTTCAAAGATTTCAAGAGATAGATCAACACCATAAACTCGTTGTAAGTCATTTGCAGGTTCCATGAGCTCAACTATCTGTGGTTCATCAGAAATTGAGTTAGTAGATACCGTATTTGGCATCAATATTATCAACATGAAAATTACTGATATGACCCGCAGATTTCTCATGAGTTTTAGCAAACATTTCGCATTAAAAAGGGGCGGTTTACACGCAAAGTGTTGTTAAAGTGGGCCATTGCGACGAGTTGATTATATGTAAGAAACGCAGACCAAGACAATTGACATAAGAGGTAGAAATCGCAGATTAATGGTGGAAATGTTGAACAATACAACTGGGTATTCAAGGTCACACAAGAAGAAACTTGGGGCATTCTATACTCCACCCCAACTAGCTGCACTCATAGCAGATGAATCACTCAATGCTTGGCTTGACAACCATTCAAATACTGAAAAAAAGTATCAATTAAAAATAGTTCAGAACCTCAAGATTCTAGATCCTTCAGCTGGTGCTGGAGCATTTCTTCTATCAGCAGCGAACTGGCTTGACAGAACAAGACAGAAACTAGGTGAAAGAACAAGCAGCACAAAGAGACGAGAATCAATCGTTAGAAACTCACTCTTTGGTGTTGATTTAATCAGTGAAGCTGTTGACAACTGTCACTTTGAAATCCTTCAATGGGTTTCACCGATTGAGGAAGAGCATCAAGCAATTTTAGATTCAGTACATGACAACATAAAACAAGGAAATAGCCTGACGTCCTTTGACTGGACTGTAGATTTTTCATCAGTTACAACAAGATCAAATCCCGGATTTGATGTCATACTTGGAAATCCACCTTATGGTAATCTTCTGAGCAAAGAAGAACGCGAATTCATCCAATCAAAGTATCCCTTCAATGTGGGCGGGAGTCGAACTGGTACTTGGAATAGTGCTGCACATTTCATCGTCAGAGCAAGCATGCTTCTTCGTCAGGATGGAGAACTTGGATTCCTAATCCCAAACAGTATCCTCAGAGTCAAACAATTTTCAAAGACAAGACAGTTTCTTCTCGATCACCTAAAACTCTGGAAAATAATTGATGAGGGTAGTCCTTTTGACGGAGTTACATTAGAGATGGTCACAATGTTCTGTAGAAAACAGAAACCTGGAATCAATGGTGCCATCACAGTGGAGTCTAGAAGACCCGGATTTGAGCAGAATAATTCTGTGCCTTTGAAGTTATTGAGATCCAGCAATATCTTACCAATATATCATGATGCAATATTTGAAGCGATTACAGAGAAGGGGCAGAAGAATCTCTTGATTGCAACCAGAGGCAGAGATATTCCCAAGGAACATGTCAAACCTGCAATAACAAAACCATACTCTACGCCCTATATCACAAGTGGGCGAAGTGTTCGTCGTTATCATATCGATAAAAAATATCAGACCTACACCGATGACTGGTTCATAAGAAACAAAGGATTGAAAGAATCGTTTGATAATGAACTTCTTGTAGCGACTAAAAATTATAAGTATCCAAGATGTGTAATCAAACCGCCGGGTACCATTCACGGTGGCGGAATTGTACAAATTAGGCCGTCCTCAAATGCTATCAACCTTAGGACACTTGGATTAATTCTAAACTCAAGATTAATCCAATATGTTTGTACACGTTATCTAACAAATTATTCTCAGCTGACAACATGCTTGAATACAGGTATCTTGGAAGAACTCCCCATTATTCTTCCAAAATATCCGGAAACCTATGCATTACTTTTTGATGTACTCTCAATATTACATAATGAAGACCAAACTTCTGAACGAGAGAGATGCATCAATACTATAGAAACAATTAGTGAAGCTCTTGTATATGATCTGTATTTTGGAAATAATCATAAATTACAGAGAGAAATGATTCTATTGATAGGGACTGATGAAACATACAAAAATGACCTAATGATACTCTGTGAGAAAATGAAGAGCAGGTCAATAGTATTAGAAGCATCAAAAGTGATGAGATTGCCACAGGTCCAACAGATTGAGAATCATCTGAATGAGAGTTCTGTAAAGTCTCCCAGATACTGATGCTTAAATAGAGATACACAGCCAGCATCATGATTCAGAATGAAAAGAGAGAAGGATTCCACCGATATGGCTGAAGATCTTGTCGATGCTATCGATAATGAAGCAGAACAGAAAGGCGTTGACGATGGACTTACAAAAAGAGAACGCTCCATTGAAATAAGTCGAACAGCTGAACGTGAGAAAAAAGCTCAGAAGTTGAAGAAGCAGCTTCGTAAACGAAGTCTTGGTATGCTCAACTTCAGATGGCCAATGTATTTGTTAGTAATAGGTGGAGGTATAGCAATCATAACTAATTTCCTGCAAGTTATGATACGAAATCCAATTGTTCCCCCAGAAGTTGGGTTCCATAATTTTATCGAGGCATTTAGTAAAACCAGTGGAGCAGTCTATCTCTTCCCAATATTTGCAGGAGTAATGATGATTATTCTTGGTTACTTTGCATATACCACTCCAAAGTACGCATGGTTGGCTCTAATTCCAGCGATAATGCTCGGAATGGCAGGAGGTACTGTGTATTTCCTAATTACATTCGCAGTGGATAATCAACCACATCTCACTGGTCAAATATATGCATCAATAACACCACTCGTAATGTTCTTTGTAGCAGGACTCAATTTGATTGCAATCGCGGTAAAAGAAACAGAGTAATCTACTCATTGAGAAATTCATCAAGGCGACCCTCTTTCTCAAGAGTGGTCATCCAATCGATTCGAATAGGAGCAGCTTCTTCACTGATAAGTTGTTCAATCTTTGCCGCAACATCGGCAGGAGCCATTTCAGAAGTATCAATCTCAAGTACGCGATCTTCACCAAATGAATCAAGAGCATCCAACTGACAGACTCCAAGAACTTCTGCCTCAACGTTTTCTCTGACTTTCTCATCATTGTAGTTACGTTCAGCTAATCGGCCTCTAAGGGTTTCAGGATGAGTTCTTAGAATGAACACCCATTGGACTGCACTACTTGGTACAAGGTCAATGTAGTGACCTTCGATAATTAGTCTCTTGCCCTTAGTTCCCACTAATTTCACAAGAGTATCAACAAGACAATCTTCGTCGATTATTCCGGTATCTCTTATTTTATCCTGAGCAGAAATACATCCAGATTCATCAGCCAAATCACCCAGCGCAACTACATCAACACTAAGTCTGCTACCAAGGACTTTGGAAACCATCGTCTTTCCAGAACCGGGAGTACCACCAATCAAAATCGCAGCCATGAAATGGTTTGGTTATGTTCCCAAGATAAGGTTTGAGTCTGGTACATGAAATATTACTAAAAAATTAAGTGTGGGAAGCCTTTTCATAACGGATTTAAGAGAGCCGTATTCTCGTCATAATGAAAAGACTGTAGAGTGTATACTAAGATGACCGAGTCCTATAACATCAGAGAATTCCATCCTGATGACATTAGACACGTAGTTCATATCAACAAAGAAGCACTTCCCGAGAACTATCCAGACCAATTTTTCATAGGGCTCCATTACCACGCACCCAAGGCATTCCTAGTAGCAGAATTGAATAACGAGATTGTGGGCTACATTATGTGTCGAATCGAACGTGGAATCTCATCATTTGGTCGTCTACCAGTGAAGAAAGGACACATTGTTTCTGTAGCAGTTCTTACCAGTCAGCGACACAAAGGAATAGGTACAGCTCTGATTAAAGGAGGCATGGATGCAATGATCGAGTATGGGTCCAGTGAATTCTTCCTTGAAGTAAGGAAGGGTAATGAAGAAGCAGTTTCGGTTTACGAAACATTAGGCTACTCTGTACGTCGTGTTCTTCGAGGATATTATCGTGATGGAGAAGACGCTTATCTAATGGTAGGAAAATCAGATTCCGTATCTAAGGAAGTGAGTGACGCTGAGTGAGCGAATTGAAGTTCCCCTTATTCTTGACTGTGGTCCCTGCATCATGGACAGTTT
>JABCSP010000071.1 GCA_018238825.1 Candidatus Thorarchaeota archaeon
AGTTAGAGTTGGCACATACTTGTTATCAATAAGTTTCCCAGTAATTGCATCAACAGGACATCCTGCAACACATGAGCCACACTCAATACAGGCGCCAGTAGCTATGACTTCTCTTTCTAATTTCTTGAAAGCATATCGCTTTGTTTTTTCTTTGAGCACTTTCTGAATCTCGTCAACTGTTGATTTATAGTCGTGAGGCATTATCGTTCACCATGTGGGTCTCTAATTTAAAATGACACACCTCTTATTTAGCCATAGCGGAAACATGGTGATGTAGTTATTCTTGAATAGATAATCACTTGGTTGTAGCCTTTGTTGGCGGTTTCAGCACTCTATCTATATGCTCCTTCAGAGTGTCTTCTGAGTTGTCTGCTTTTACGAAGACAGGCACGTTATCAAGACCTGTAGCGATATAGCTTGAGAGTAGCCATGATCCTGGGGGAAATTCTAGAGTCTTGTCAAGAATACTTAGGTCGATTTGGAATGAGCTACTCACTACTGTCCTGTCATAGGGTCTCGGTAATGTACCAACAAAGAATGTGTGAAGCTGTTGCATGATATTCGTATTCAGGTAAGCAATTCTCTGAGTTGCAATAGCTCCCCCTAAACCGTATTTTCTTCCTTGTCTTAGTAGACGTTCTACTGCATTACTGCAACGTTCTGTTAGACCTCTTGGATTGCTAGGTATGAATTCTTGTGCTTCATCGAAGACAAAGAGGATTTGAGGTTTAATCTCAAATTTCCTTTTTCGATACTTGAGAGCAGCTCCAGTCAATTTTATGACAAGCTCGCGAAGTACATCAGGATCTGCCATTGATATACAAATGACTCGTTCTGGACCCGATAGCATTTTCAGAATATCTTTGATTGTTACACCTGTTTTAGTTGCTTTCTGGCCTCTTGCCAAATTGCGTTTAAGACTGCTACGTGTTGTAGCCCATGCATAAACTCCAGAACTTGAATGAACACTGAAACTCTCAGCTGCAGTTTTTGCTTTAGTTGCAAATTGATCGATGAAAGTTTCATCTAGGATATCGCTATTTATCTTATTATTATCTTCAATCCAATCATTTACAAAATCTAACGTTTCCTCAATTGCCTGAATATAATGAGGTTTATCTAAACCTTGACCAGCCCTCATATCTTGAATCTCTTGAAGCACTCCGCCATAAGTTGGAATTTGAGTTAGTGACTGGTTGTAATGAGTAACATGGCCATCATTAAACAATTTCTTCAGTACTTCATTAGCTCTATCATCATCTTCAAAGTCACGAGGCTTAACAATGGATCGTGCAAACTCATCAGGAGAATTGGCTTCTTCTTCAAGTATTATTTTTCCTGGAATCTTAGGGTCTGAAAATATATCACTAATGAGAAATGGATATTCACAGCTAATATCAAAGATAACAATTTTTGTATCCTTTGTATGGTATAGTATTCTTCTGAACAGATTTGCGAGCAGATTGCTTTTACCTCCACCCGTGAAGGAAAATACTCCAAAGTGATATCTGACTAGCTTGTGAAGGTCAACATAAATCGGGACTTGTTCATCTGATTCCAAAAACATTCTAAGGGTTCCAACACGAGGATCTTTCTTTGGATCTTGGAATGATGTTTTACTCTTGAAACCAATGGCATCTTTTACCTTTGAATTGTATATTTCATCGACCGTCTTCATATTGATTACAAAGACTTCCTCCCCTAGGAGCGGATAAGAAAATCCTTTCCTAAATTCTGTTTCGCCTTTAGAATTGAAGACTATATCGTAATTTATTGGGATGGCAGTCAGGTGAACCATCATTGTCGCTTGGTCATCAGTAGACCAATCTGGTACAGACTGCTCTATAATTTCCATTTGCATGGGATAGTAATGACTATCACTGACTCCTCCCAATCCATAGTGCAGTGGCCAAACCTTACTGATTACCATGACTGTGTATCGTTCAATTCCTTCTTTAGCTGATTTCTTTGATTGCCCCTTGAAATTCTTGACTGCAAGAAGCATTCCTTCTTCTAATTGTGCCATGAGTTCTTTGTTGTATCGAATCTTAATTCGACAATCGTACCTGGCTGCTGAACCTGCCCACTCTGAAGTGTAATTTGCAGAAATGGGAATAACCCTTGCTAATCTGCCATCGAATGCGCCATCGAAATCTGTAAAGTGTTTTTTATGAAGTTCTTCTTGATTGCTCATGACTAGATCTCCTTTCTCTAAAACTGCTGAGATAGAACAGGAACTCTCGTAGGTCTGGACGGTTGATCAACCAGTTACCAGTGCTCTCGACCATCCCTTGTATTTGTGTGAAATGGTATTTTGCTATTTTATCAGCGACGAATAGTGGTTTAAGATGCCCAAACAATTCTGGAATACTCATACTTGTCATTGCTTTGAATAGTGGTAGAATGAATGATTGGACCTGATTTTCCTGCCCCTCATAGAATACAACGTCCACTGGCTCTGGATAATCTGGTCTGTTTTCATAATCATGCTTGAGATTAACAGTCTGCGCGGGATGACCATCAAAATCTGGATACATCAGACGATCGTAAAGTAATACATTGCTTCTAAGTTTGGGATCAGAGCTTGCTTGACAAAGCTGAAAGTATGACTTGAGAAAAGTTCTATCAAGAGATATTTGATTTCTTCTTGCACCTGATACTAACCCTGGTGTTCTCTCAAGATGTGGTACAATCGTTTTGAAGGCTGTATCATACTCCACTGACGCCCATGGAACCTTCAACTTTTCACGTTCATGAAGTGATATCCACTGGAGAATCATTCGGTCGGTATCTGGAGTATCCTCACGTTTATCTGTAAATCCACCATTGAATCTCCCTACAAAGTTTAGAACTGGTAATACCTGTCTCTTGAGGTCTCTTGCTGAAGTGTCCTTGGCAACTCCTACTAGAAGGATGCGATCTTTCCAACACTTCTCTACAGTCATATAGAGTGAAACCAAACTTAAGAATGCAAGATCGCTCGTTGTTAGCCATCGACCATTAATCTTGAAACGATCTTCATAGCCAACCTCGGGGTCAGTTGAAAAGAGGCGTCCACACACATCTTCTATTAGTGTCTGCATTCTTTTCTTCAGGCCACGGTACTGAGGCTTCAACACAAAATGGTCTTTCTTTCTGACAAAAAGTCCCTCTGCATCTCCAGTGCCTTTAATTCCTTTCTTGAGTTCTTTATCCAATCTAGCTTGTCTGAACTCATTGTCAAGACCCATCTTTTCTATTAGCTCTTCACGCGTGAAACTATTTCCTTCTGCATTCATGAGCTCAACGATAATTCTGGGAAGGAGAAATTCTCCACGAGCAGACGGTGTTCCCATCTTCAAGTTCCCAAATAGACGTCGTGCATAGATCCATTCTGTTTTAGTAAGTGGTCTACCATCTATTTTGTATCCAATAAGCCCACATTCCTTGTCTAGATTCAAACGAAAGTCAGAGGTTTCTGCATAGAAGGATGCAACCTCGGATGAAAAGACTCGATCAAAAAGAAGGATATCAACAGGGTCTTCGGAATGTACAAGTTGGTATCCCAGATAGAATTCTGAGAGACCCATCATGAAGTCCGCAAATGCTGAATTGTCGATTACCCATGAATCACTATAGCTTATTGAGTGGTCTACTTCACCATTTTCAGACCTTACCAGGAGTGTCTGATCTATTTGGGGTACTTCACTGATGTAGATGGGAAGGACACTTGATACACCAACTCCGTGTTCTAAATATTTTTCATCATAGGAGATTTCTGATTCTCCATTCTCTTCAATCTTAATACTACCAAAAGCTGGGTAAGCTCCCGCGAAAAATATCAGAAGGTCAAAGATATCATATTTGAGTACAGTACCATCAATACCCGCAAACTTGAGATTTCTTTTTCCAAAGAACTTGTCTACAAACTTTGGATCAAATGTTGCTGAATCATATGAAATTAGCAACTTCGACATGAATTCATCGTATACTCCCTTGAGACTTTCAAATTTACCTTTGTAATCCTTGACCTGTTTTTGAGCACCTCCAAGAAGTAGCCCTCCTGTTTGTTTGAGGTGCCGTGCAATGAAGGAAGAGTCATCATCCATAGTAGTCCCCACAACTCCGGACAAGTATTGTAGTGTACAAGCCAAGATAAGAACGTTACTCGGCATTAGCGAGTGTTCTAACTTGTCGTTGTTTCTTCGTTCATATCACCGCTATTATCTTCTAATGACCCATTCTGTGTTTTCTGTGCATCTGGTAGATCAATTGATTTCACAGCTGGTATCATCAGGAGAGCGAACACTAAAGTTGCAATGCCTGCAAATCCAAATAAGAAACTGAGACTATTACTTATCTCCCATATGTATGCTCCAAAGGAAAATGCAAAGAATCCTATAATACTTGTAGCATAACGATAGGTGCCCAATGCACGCCCCTTCATTTCTTCTGGGACACTTCCTGCAACAATCGTGTTTTCTGCGCCTATCCAAAGACCAATTGGAAGCGCCCACATAATATTCAGACCAACTAAGACCCAAAATCCTTGGAATATTGAGAATGCTATTATTATGATGGCATTTCCGATGAGAGCTACAACTATTGCTGCTTTTACATTTTTATCCGCAAGTGTACCCGCAAAATAGAGGAGTATTGCACTTGTAATTGAAAATGCTGACCAAGCGTACCCGTAGTATGACGCGCTAATTCCCCACTCGCCAACAACTAGATTTCCAAGATATGGGACAGATGCTCTCATGAAAAAGATAAATCCTGCGATACCAATGACAAACTTCCAGAAATTCTTTCCAAGGCCTCGGATAGTAATCATAGGTCCTTTCCTTGCCTTGTTGATTACATCTTTTCCAAGGGATTCTTTTACGAATGCAAATGTAGCTACCAGAGCTATGACCGCCCCAATAGATGCGATAAGATGCAGATGACTTGCAGTGTACCCATTCTCAAGCATTAGTCCTCCAAGAATGGGACTAAGACCATCGACAAGAAAGGCAGGTAATAGCACCATGGTGAATGTTCTTGCACTATTTGATCCACCCTCTGCTACAATTTCATCAGCTGGGATTGCAGCTGTGATAACAAGAATTGAAGCCCACCCAAACTCTGCGATAGCATATTCAATAGCAATAAGCGGCCAAGTAGGGTTTAACCACATTCCGAGAAGACCTATCGCCAATGGGATAAAGGATATGACCATTGTATTCTTTCGCCCGATAAAATCTGCGATGATTCCTGAAGCCATGAATCCTATAATCATTGCTAAGGTTCCAACTGAGAGTACTGTTCCAATCTGCCATCGTAAAAGCGCGACTTCAAACTCAAGAAAGATGCTGAACTCCCATAGCCATAAGCTCATAGCAAATTGAGCAATACCTGTTACCAAAGCTAAGCGCCACAGATTCATGTTCAGTCCAAGTACTTTACGAGACCTTCCGCTCATGACTACTGGATATGGTTCAGAATCTGCTGGCATAAAAACATCATAAGAATTTGTGATTGTTCTCCTTATGATGGTGTCTATCCCCGCGACAAATCTCGTATCACACAACCTTAAAGTATTCGGGCACAATCAAAAGTTCGAGAACAAAAGACACTGGGGTCTTGCGCTATTGATATCTTTGGAAGATGCTGATCTACGACTCAATCGAGCAGTCACATTTGAGTGGCTGTACACAAATGGTCTAGGCGGCTATACATCTTCCACTATTGTAGGTCTCAATGTAAGAGGATATCATGGACTATTGGTATCATCATTGCATCCTCCAGTTGACCGTTGGCTCACTCTTTCACGAGTTGATGAGGCAATTGTGAACAAAGATGGAGAGTGTAATCTGAGTACTCAGCAGACACCTAAAGGTGTTACACACAGAGGATATCGGCACCTTCAACGGTTCGAGCTCAACCCTTTACCACAGATGGTCTATCAGACAGGCTGTGTTGAGCTTGAGAAGACCGTCTTTATGGCCTACAGAAGGAATCTCACTGTGGTCAATTATGAACTTAAGAATACCGAAGAAACGGTACTTACCGTGACACCACTTCAGACCTGCAGGGAAATTCATGCGCGACCACCTCATCTCGACTTCACTCCAGAAATCGAAGTGATTGATCCTCACTCTTACTTTTCATATGACGAGCGACGTAACAGTCCTTGGATGTATGCCTATACTCCAGATGCGGAATTCATGCCAAGTGAACTCCGGATAACAGAACCTCAGATTTATCGCCGCGATAAAGCAATGGGTCTTCCTTGTGAAGAAGAGATGATCATTCCAGGTGTTTTTCATACCGTGCTGGAACCAGGTGAACACTTTCTCTCATTCTTATTTGCAGTCGCTCCTACGCGAAAAGGATTGATGAAGAGTCTTGGTCCTCTAGCTAAAGCCCAGAGAAAAGATTTCGCTAAACTTCGATTCGAAGAGTTGCGAAGAAGAAAGATACTCAACGATCGGGCATATTCTATGTCATCAAAAGAACGCGATGAAGATATTGAGTGGTTAATCCTTGATGCTGATACATTCATTGTTGACCGTACATCTACAAAAATGAGGTCTGTGATAGCTGGATATCACGAGCTTGCTGATATCGGTTTGGACGCTTTGATTTCGCTACCCGGTCTTACAATGTCAATTGGACGGTTTCAAGATGCGCGAGCAGTCATGACTAACTATGCTCGTCATTCACGTTATGGACTTGTACCCAATGATTTCCCAGATCGTGGGATACAGCCAGAGTATGACTCTGTTGATGCATCTCTATGGTTCATTATGACTGTTTACAAATATCTACAATCAACTAATGATGTGGAGTTTCTCCGAGGAATCATCTGGGATACAATGGAGTCTATTATTGCATCATATAGAATTGGGACCAAGTACAATATTCATGAGGACCACGATGGTCTCATCATCTCTGGCATTGAGGGTGTTGAAGTTTCTTGGATGAATGAGCGGATTGATGATTGGTGCCCGACTCCTCGAATTGGAAAATGTGTTGAAGTGAATGCTCTCTGGTATAATGTTCTAATGGCCATGGGTGAGATGAGTAAAATAATTGGAAGAGACCCCTACGAGTTTCAAGCTGTTGCTTCATGGATTAAGGAGGCTTTTGAGCAAACGTTCTGGGATTCTGAACTTGGTTACCTCTACGATGTTGTCACTGACGAAGTGAAGGATAAATCGATTAGACCAAACCAAATATTTGCGCTCAGTCTTCCATTTCCACTTCTTGATCCATTGAAGGCTAATTCTGTACTGAAGATTGTATCAAAGGAACTTCTTACTCCCTTTGGACTTAGAACCCTCTCTCCAAGTGATTCAAGGTATGCCCGTGCCTATACCGGTGGTCCCCGTAGTAGAGCTGCAGCAGCACATCAAGGAACTGTTCACCCTTGGCTAATTGGTCCGTACATCTCAGCTTGGTTAACAGTGAATGGACGAACTCCTGAAAATAAAGCAAAAGCTGAGAAGAAGTTCTTCCGTCCAGTTCTCAATGCGGTTAGAAAAGGATGTCTTGGAACCATTTCAGGGATGTTCGATGGTTCTAAACCACATCGTGATAGAGGTACTGTGTCTCGCGCACGAGGCGTTGCAGAACTTCTCAGGGTCTATTTTGATGAATTGTAGGCGAACAGATTTTCTAGATGAATCATCCACAATGGTTCTATATACAAAATTGTACAATATTATTTGCAGTTTGTCGGATTTTCCATTAGAGGTAACAAGGAATGTACCTTTGATGAATACACCAAAAAATCACGACCCAGCATTTGACTCCGCTAGAACTCTCGCATCTATGCGATGGACAAGCAGATGTTCTGCTTACGAGGAGTGCAGCACGCTTGGTTATTGATGAGGTGGAAAAAAAAATGAAACGAATATACACAGTAACACTAATTGCATTATTGCTGGTCGGTGTTGCAGGTTCAATTAGTCCTGCCATTGCGCAGACTACACCTGAACCAGTTATGCGTGTAGCTTGGGAAGTTGCAAACGAAACACAACAGTTTGAACATTCCGAACAACACTCTGATTGGGTTTTTGGACCTCAACCGAGCATTTGGATCGAGTATTCAAATGGTACCGACATAGCAGAGAATAGCTATAGGATTGAAGTTGGAATGAATCTGACAGTTAATTTGATCATTCCGAAAACATTCCTTGGCGTAGGAAATGATTTGGATGTCGCTCAGTTCTGGGGAACTAGAGTTGGTCCTAGAGCACCAGCATTTGGACTGGAATACAACGCAACCTCTGGCCGATGGAACAGTTTAGGTTTCACTTACGCTCCTGGGGTTGAAGAACCAACATCATCAAATTTCATTTCTTTAGATTCTTCGAATTCTGATTTTAATAATGAAACAGATTACTATGAAGTGATCTTTGCAATCTCTTACAACATTGAGATTACCCCCCCCTGTATCCTAACTACTGGAATGCAGGTGATTGATACAGACGGTAGACCTGTATCGTCTTCATGGTTAACCGCAGCCATGGAGGGACAATACGCAAGTCCTCCAATGGGCATGGGCATGGCAGTGAATCCTCTTGAATTTTCACTACCCGATTACTACTATGCAGACATAGTTGATGAAACAGGTAGAATCCTACACTATGCTGATGTAAACGATACATTCATTGTCCGAATGATGTCGGGTGTTGAAATTGGCAGTACACTAATACCATTCACTCAACTCACTTGGGACCCTGCGTACAAAATTACAGTGAATTGGTCATACCCTGAATCTCTGTTTGAGGGTGATAGTGTTCTCTTTGATATAAATCTCGAATTCAACAACTCCTATCCTGTGGATCTGTACCCATGGATGGCTATGAAACTCAATGATACTGGGGCATATCCTGTTGCTGGATACCTTGACCTTGCCTGGGAATGGCTTGATCTTGGTGGTGGTATTGGGATGTGGTTTCCACACCTATCAATTATTGAAAACTCCACTATCGATTTGTCAAAATACTATGTTAGTGATCCTGTTTCAACTGGTATCTTTGATGATCGCCATACAATTCAATGGGGTGGTTACTTCACTAATGAAACTGACTTAGATCCAGATTTGGGTTATGG
>JABCSP010000072.1 GCA_018238825.1 Candidatus Thorarchaeota archaeon
TCCAAGGGGCAAACTTGATCGAAAGGTCTTCAGGGTCTTTGCGTTGTTCAATCTTATCAAGAGCAAATAGGCCAAGGAAAACACAAAGGCTTTGTCTTATGTTTTCAGGAAACACCTGAGGTACTAGTTGTGAGATTGTTTTCTCAAGAGTACCATGTATCATAAGGTTCGGTACATTGACATCCTGAACCAACTTCGCTAACTGGGCCATTGATGGCGGTGGTCCTTTCAGGAACCCTTCAACATCGAACAGGTCCGATTTGTGAACACCATCCGCATACCTCTTTGCGAGGGCAAAATCTAACTGGGCATCATTTGGCATCAAGAAGATGTTACCCTCATAGTGGCGAATTATGGTGGCTTCGTAGATCTCTCCGGTTTCTGAGTTTGATATTGTGAGCCATAGTCTATCTTGATCTGGACACTGATGAAGGGAACAACAAGCACCTACACTACCGTCGTCATCATAATATGTTTCAATATCCAGAACAAAAAGTCTCGAGTAGAATCTGTTGGTCGAAGGAGGGAAGATGTATTCCTCTCTTCCATCAAGGTTTGGAAAATACCTGTAACGTTGAGTGACAATTGGGTTAAGGAGTATTTTGACAGGTCTTTTCAGGGGTCTTTGTTCACTCATCCCTGTTTCTTTCAATATGACTTCATACTCAATAGTTACGCATAGGTCTTCTTTCGTATCAGGAACGACTGTTGTGCCATTCTCAAGTTCCGCTGAAACCGTGAGATTGCTGTACTTTAAGAGACCGCGATATGACTCATGGATTACATCTAACCCTGTATCAGACCAAAAAGAAACCAATGAAGGTACAGAATCATTCATCTATGTCCCTCGTTTCTGATTTTGCACCCTGTTCAGAATGCCTACCTGATCTCTCAGCTACGATGCTACTCTTCCAACTAACTAGGAACTTCTGCCCTATCGTTAGCAATGCATCAAGTTGCCCCCTGTCAAGAAATCTCATGTTACTCTTCACAGCGACATTTCCTACTTCAGCGAGCTCATCCAGTAGATGAGTCAATTTCTCTGTAGAATCTGTGCTCTCACATTCATCTGTGAAATCATCCGAGTCGGTCACACTCTTATTTGATTGTTCAGAATCATCAACTGCATCAGAGGTTCCTCGTAGATGGGAATGTTCTGTATTATACTTGCGAACAAGCTCGTCACGTTCTTCAATGGTCATGGAATGTTCTTTGTAATCTGTGACCTTTGGACTCCTAATCACAAGAAGCTTATCTTCAAAGTGAACACGATTTTGTGATACCTCTTCATCCACTTCACTAAAAGATGAAGGGTCGAGACCTTCATCCAGTGCCCCCAACCTCCTTAAGATGGTCAACTAGACGATTGCAATAATGGACAGATTCCGTAGGATCGGGAACGAATTTCTGTACCAGACCCAAGACATATTCATCTGCATACTCTTGACCTTTGACAAGACATTCTGCGTACGCTTTTCTGAAACCAGAAGATTCTGTCAAGAACATAAGATCATCAAATACTACTGGGTCAGCCTCCCATCGTTTCATTACAGGAAGATTCAGACAGCGTAAATGTGGGTTCTTAATGAAGAAAGGTGTCATCATATTCGCGATTCGCATATCTGTCCAAGCTTCTGCACTATGCTCCCTTTGGAATTTGACAATTTGAGTTAGAACAGCTGGCCCTGAAAATGCTTGATGAATGACAGCCTCTCCACACTTCAGTGCTCCAATGTGTAAGAATTGTTCATCATTCAGGTTTGCCTGACCACCTACCAAGAGCCGTTCCCTTGCATCCTTGAGTCCGTGAATGATTGTAATACCCGGAAGCTTTACAGCAGCATCAGCAAGGTCCGCTGGCAATTGATCTATCAGCACTACACCCAGACCAAGACCTCTCGCTTCACGAAGAAGTTGAACGATGGTGTTGATTGCTTGCTGTTGGGATGAATGGCCTTCATGTATTCCATATCCATTTCCAACACGTTTCAGAACATGATGGGCTTCTTCCAAGACTAGGAGATGACGTAATTCTTGCTCAGCTGAGGTTTCTTGAGCCTCAAGGTACTCTGTCACAGCTACCATAATCAGGCTTGTCAGTAATGCACGTTGAGTATCAGGAAGATGACGAAGCTCTAAAATTGTAGGATTATTCAATAACTCCGGTATCGTTATCCCTTTTCTTGTATTCACCATAACAGAAAACACAACATCATCAAGCAGTGACTCGAATCTTGCAGTAAGTGCCCCCACAAAGTCTTGCTTCAAACGGTTCCCATATTTGAGTTCATTCGCCACCTCTTCCATTGCAGAATATAGATCATCTAAAAGAATAGGTGCGCCCCGCTCGTTTGTGAGTAAGTTCCATCCTGCATTAGTGTATGTTCTTCTGAATATCTTCGTGATATGTTCAGTTAGAATTCCCTCTGTTGGCCAATTTGCTATGAAACACAGAGTGACATTGTTGATGTGTGTCTGAATGGGAACACCTGGTGGAACATCGAAGAAATTGTATCTGAAGGATGATGTAGTCTCATCACCAGCAGTAAAGATCCGTAACTCTGGAATGTACGCTGATAGCAGTCTCCATTCGGTCTTGGCGGGTACTATAGCAAGAAATGGAATTCCATGTTGGTGAATCTGATGGGTGAGTTCCATTCCTGTATTGGTCTTGCCGCTTCCAGGATTTCCGTAGATACCTGTATGAAGGCAGAATGAGTTGATAGGAATGCTGTACTCTTGAGCAGTTGCTTTCCCTCTGTCAATGATATGACCGATAGTTACAGATTCAATGGTTGAAGCATGACAAATAGGAATCGCAAAAGCAGGTGGTACTATATGGTTTGGAATGCCGGGCATGGCTTCGGATATCTGTAATAATCCGGTCAGTCGTGCGCCACTGATAGAAGTAGACCTACCGATGTAATTGCGAAGTAGGAACTTGGTCCAATCATGGCGTAGACGACCTACTGACAGGTTCGCAATCTTCGCTCCACCCCATACTCCCTGAACAGTTGCTTCTGCATGCTTCACAGCATACTCAACATCTCCAGCTGTTTCACCACGGATCAAGACTGATGTCCCTACCCGAAATGCGCCGGTTTCCTCGCATACTTCAACTTCTGCCATTTGTTTGTACGTTTTTCGAAGTTTATGTTCCTCAACACGGAAGGGAGTTCTCGTTTGTACTTTTGAGTCCTCTCTGTTCTCAACACCCCTTTCATGCACTTTAGGTATGGGTCCAGCTGTAAAGGAGAGAAGGGCGTGTCCAGAAAGCCGGTTTCTAAGGAACTGCCGGAGCACTTCGCCCCAGTTACTCGATAGACTATCTGGCAGTTGTTCAATAGAGAGTCCACCAAGACAACCATTATCTGATTGTACCACATTCTGTGTTGAAGTCACTTTCAAAGGACCATAGTCCAGTTCACGATATGCAGACCATAGATTATCAGAGGTGACTACCTCATAGTCGTACTTGATACGTGTGAGCCAAGTTTCTGCAATCTGCCTTGACCTGTCTGTCTTTTCCACCGCTCGTTTGAAATCCTTGTCGTGACTGATTGTGAAGAAATGGAGGTCAGCAAGCCCCTTCTCAAACTTCGCTTCTAGAGTGTATGTGACTTTGGAGTTCTTGCTGTCTTCCCACAATGGATACAGCCATTTGAAATCCTCATTCTCCTCATACTTGCTAGTCCGGCGTTCATTCTGTAGTGGAATACCTTTGATTCGGATTGCTGCAAGGGCTACATATCCATCACCATGTGCGAAACAGATAACTTCCTTAGCAAGCCTGTCTTCTCCAACTTCAATCTTAACTAGTTGAGGCCAGTTGCTCTTACGTTCGTTTGAAGGCCTGAAAGCCTCGATGACCATCACTGGAGTCACTATTAGTAACATGGATAGAGTTAGTTCTAGTGATACTATGCCTAGGACTATCTCTGTTCCATAGAACACTATCATGCCCACAAAGCAGGCAATCTCCGTGGCGAAACGATTTCCACTGGCAGATAAGCCAAGATGAACCATAGTCATGGTCAATATGCTGACTCCAAAGACAATTAGAAGAGGAACTATCAAGATCAGCAGTGCTACTGGATCAAGCGCCAAAGGACACACACCTCCCATAAAGGTCCAGAGTAGTCGTTAGAAATACCAGTGAGAAGTAGACGTTCATCACTGGGAACACAGCTAGAAGTAACACACCGAAAATTGCACCATATGTACCACGCTGACTAGAATTGTCCAGCAGGTTACGCAGGATCTCAATACCCCCAATGGCACTACCAGTTATCCCAATGGCATACACAACGATTGTGACAGCGATATCCATGTACCATCCACTTAGTCCAAGAAATAGAGGAAACGGGATTGTGTTTCCAAAAACTTGGATTGGTATGAAATAGAGGATGGGTAGAATGAACAGTTGTGGCATAGTGGTACGGAAATATTCATGGACCATCAGAATGAGCCCAATTGACAAGAGGCTCCAAAAGTATCCTCGAAATAGAGCTTTCACAAGATTATCCCGACGGTTTCCCAATTGTGTTATTATGCTGCGAATCATGTTCATTCCGCTGACCATGATATTGACATATACTGCAATGAATAGACATGGAATTGTCGTTGGAATACTCCACACGCTTCCAGCGGTTGCCACTCCAAATATTATCAAGAGGGGCCAACCAATCTCCAAAAGCATCCAACTACCTGCAAAGATGGCGATGGACTTGAATGGAAGGTCAAGACCTCCAGTGAATCTGTTCATCCATCCCTTCAAGGAACCTCCAGACCGTTCCCAGTTCTTATTCTGATCCTCTTCCAATTCTTCTACTTTATCCGCATAATAATTCTTTATACGTTGTTTCATTCCGGAGGGTGTGGTTTTTTTACTTTCAGTCATGTTCATCACCCGAAAATGCTCAAGCTCTCAAGAAGCCAAAATGTCAGCCCGATTGATAGAAGCGGAAGTAACAGGGCAAGAATCCGCCCATACACTCCCTTGGAAGCTGCCTCTGCTTCCAGATGTGCCTGCAAGTCTGTTATTGCATCAGGAGCCAATAGGAACAATGGTAATAGACTACACAGAGCAAGGATTATTCCAAAGGACTTAGGAATCTCAATATCTATTGAGGACTCGGACAAATGCACACCAACTAAGCGTGCTTGGTAGTCTGTACTGTCTACCTCAAGCTTGGCTCGCTCTTCCCCAAGAAGTACAGTTTCAATCCCTACATACTTTATCGTACACAATAGTAGCCCTGAGCCATCATTGACACAGTATACTTCGGATGCGGAGTCATAATTACTACTGTATGGAACTTGCACTTCTAACCTGCGTGCACTTTCATTCTCAAAGTTGAAGCTGATAATTATCGTATGCTGAGTGTCATTTCCTAGTTGATACAACTCCAACTCGTACAATTCTCCTGGTTTGGCTAGGACAATGCATGGAGTACCGTCACTTACTTCCTGAGCTGAACAGAGTGTGATACTGCTAGCAAGAAGGACCAGTGAAATTGCAAACATAACCCTCAAAAAAAGAGGGAAGTGGTGGGCAATGCGTAAGCGCATTCTTAACATTCACCTCGGATGTTCTAGAACAGGTCTGTGACAACACTGGTGAACAGACAGAATGAAAGGTAGCATACACAGATCAGCACTAGTGGTAAGAAGATCTGAAACAGTGCTGAATAGATTCGATACTTCATCCCACTAAAATACTGGGTCTGGCTAAGCTCCATGTCCATAGCATCAATCAGATTCTTAGATCGTGGAGGCACAAGAACAACAATCTCGTACATCAGCCAGATCTGCATTGCATTCATTCCGAGCCCCAAGATGAGACCCACCATTCCTTGTGTTAGGATTTCTGCTGGGCCTAACAGGAAATTTACGATATCAAACGACATTTTATATCACAAGAAAGAACTTGCCTCTAGTTTACTTAATCATTAACCCAAGCATTTTGGAACAATGGACAATTCGAGTTGAACAATGGACAACTGAGTTTATATAGAATTGAACAATGGACAATAATGAGGGTTAAAATTGGGTCAACAGAAGAAGACAATTGGCGATTGGACAGCTACACTTCTCTCATTACGAAACTCCGTGAAAAGTAGCCCAGCTGCATTAGGCCGTGCATTGGACATCCCCAAATCTACGGCCCTGTATCGTACTAGGAAGCTGGAAGATGATGGTCTTGTGTTGGGATATATCCCTGAGGTTATTCCTTCAATATTCGGGAAACCATATCTAGTTCAAGTGCTCATTGATTCGAATCTATACCAGTTTCAGACTGAATTGGAATCAACCATCAAGGGCCTCATAGATTTTCTCAAGACTGGTGTTGGACATGTACCTCTAACAGTCTATGTACATAAAAATCAGAGCGAGTTACAAATAAACTGCATCACAATGACAACAAATATTGAAGCATTGAAGACTAATATTTGTCGTAAACAAAATATGGCAACAGATTCGGTCACGGGCGATCTTCTTGACCAAGCTCATGGTATTCCTATGTATAACCTATCTTCATCAATAGATGATTCCGAATCGATCATTTCTACAGAAACAGGAAGGAGGAGTTGAAGATTACTACAATCCCATTGAACAAATGGTTTGGAACCAGTGGCCTAAGTATCATCAGTTTTCCAATTGAAGCAGAGTATGTGGTGCTAAAGCAAATACGTGATGATATCGGGGAAGATTCTCAAGCCATTATCCACTCCAAACCAATAGACACTGATATAGAAAACACAACTCTCATTGACGCTACTAGACATGAACCCACTGCGCGAGATTCACTTCGCCAACGTGTGAGTGATTATGATAGTGAAAACTTTCTAGAGAATCCTGCAGATACAAAGGGAGTTCTTACTCGCCTAGGAAAGCTAGCTGAGTCAATCAAAGCATCATGGTGGTTGTGGTGGTCTCCTTCCGATATGGTAGCCCAAGGGGTTACAGATGAAGAGGTCAGTCGATGTTTACGTATTATTGTTAAGGACTTCTCAAAGGTTCGATTTTTGGCATTTGTAGCAAAGGGAGTACATTCTGACCGAGGTCTTGCTACTCTGAAGTATATTGCCACTAACTACATTGACGTAACAAGAGAATCTGACAATGGAAAGTTCAGTCATAAGTGGCACTTACTCAAGCACCCAACTATAACAATTGAAGGTGAAACCATTGAAACACACGGATAGATGTAGCACTGGAATCAAAGAATTGAATGAGATGCTACTAGGGGGATTACCCAGAGGTCGTACAACTCTTGTTGAAGGACTTCCAGGAACAGGTAAGACAATACTATCATTACACTTTCTCATTGCTGGAATTCTTGAGAATCCAAAAGACCCCGAACCTGCAATTCTTGTATGTCTAGATGAGAGTCCGTCTGATGTGATGAGGGAAGCCTCTGCCTTTGGATGGAATCTTCAACGATTAATGGATCTTAAACAACTCACAATCATCGATGCATTTTCTGGTCGACTTGGACTAAAACCCAATCTTGAACTTGCTGTACCAATAGGCAAATTCAGTATCGAAGAAGTGACCCGATTAATAACCGAAGCTAAAGAAGAGATAAATGCACAGCGTTTAGTAATTGATCCAGTTTCAGCACTTCTTGATGGAATGGAAGGAACTGAGCGAAGAAATGGTGTTCTCAGTCTAACCGCAGTCCTTACTCGTCTCTCCCTAACAACTATTCTTACTTCAGAGTTAGATCAGGCAGGAGTAGGAGTAGAACGCTATGCATCACATGGAGTGATTAGATTAGGTTACGATGAAAAGGATACGACTGTAAGTAGGAAACTTCGTATTGTCAAAATGCGAGAAACCATGCACTCGATGGATGTGATCCCCTACGAGATTACAGTCAAGGGTATCGAACTCAAAGTGTGATTTCTTGATCTCTCTTGAATCAAAAAGTAATTTCAGGAAGGTATCTTAGAAGAATCCCCCAACTTCTTGTACAACCTCCTAACCTATTTCAACTATTTTCATTATCCATTTATGCATTATGATTCATTTCTAAAGAGGTATCAGAGAAGAAGAGATGGTACTCAGGGAATCTTGTCATCCTCTTCTAAGGAAGTACTTTCTCGTGGTTCTGGTGACTTGTCATTATCAGAGCTTAGTTCTTCTAGTGCAGCAAGTATCTCTTGTTCATCCTCTGAATCATCATCGTTCTTGAAATGTTGCAAAAAGGGTGTACTCGTATAGAGGATTGAAAGGGTGACAATGAATCCTATCATACCAATACCAATGAAGAATAGTACCTGTAGGAAGTAGTTGGGTGTGAGGACTTCAACAAATACTGTATCCATTGCATTCTGTCCTAGAGTATCATAGACAACAATAGAGTAATTGTAGACTCCAACATCATGACCATCGACGACGAGGACTATCTCAGAACCGTTCCACTCACCTGAATCGTACAGCATTCCGTTCATGAAGACCTCATAGTGGTCTGGATACGCATCTACTGGGGTCCATGTGATGTTGTATCCTGTATCACCAACCATATACTCGATATCTGGAGAAGAGTTGATAATCGGAGCTTCTGCTTCTGAAACATCGACAGATACCTGATCTACTGCATAATTTCCCTTAGCATCCCAGAGTTGTAATGTGAATGCATATATTCCAGGATGTAGATTATCGAACTGAACAGTTATCGTTTGGTTAGCCCAAGTTCCTGTTTCAGTTATCTCTCCGTTTCTCATTATCTGGTACGTGAGAGGGTATTCGTCGCTTGTATGCCATGTCACTGTTCTTCCTTTGGTCCCATATTCAAAATCAACATCATCTGGAGAGTCAACAACAGGATTTACATTATCAACAAAAAGTAATGGCCATTGGTCACTACTGTTTGCAGTTCCGGGAATAGAATAGTTACCCATTCCAAGCCAGTCGCTCCACCAGTTCCCCATTCCGAGAGAATCATCCCAATCGGTAGAATTACTATCATCTCGAGCATTTGTTGCACCATTCCACCCAATATGATTTCCATAGATTATGTTTGACGCTGTACCTGAATTGAC
>JABCSP010000453.1 GCA_018238825.1 Candidatus Thorarchaeota archaeon
GAGTCGACAATCGAAGTTTTGAAGACTGCTAAAGAGCAGGGCTGTAAGGTTTCTTACGATGTAAACTACAGAGGGAAATTGTGGACTCCAAAAGAGGCACAGAAGTTCACTGAACCAGCTTCAGAATATATTGATGTCCTAATCACAACTGAAGAAGACACAAAGGTAGTCTATGGAATTGAAGGTAAGGACTATGAAGATGTAGCTGCTAAACTCACAGACAAGTTTGGCTTTGATGTTGTGGTGATAACTCTCAGAGAAACTCCTTCAGTATTGCTAAACAAGTGGTCTGTCTTTGCCTATTCCAATGGTAAAGTGTTCCGTAGTCCAACTTACGACGTAGAAGTGATAGATAGACTTGGAGGAGGAGACTCCTGCAGTGCGGGATTCATTTACGGATATCTTGAACTGAAAGATTTGCAGAAAGCGGTTGATTTTGGTTCTGCTTTCTCCGCATTGAAACATTCAGTTCCTGGAGACCTGGCCTTTGTATACAAGGAAGAGGTTGAGAAGTTGATTAAAGGGCGTGAAAGAGGACTCAGGATTGATAGGTGATTATCATGTGGAATAAAGAAAAAGCAATGAAACTCATCTATGATACCGCACTCATTCCAATTATTAGAGTAGAATCCGCAGATATAGCCTTCAAAGTAGCAGATGCATTTCTCGATGCAGATGTGTTCATCATTGAAGTTACAATGAGTGTTCAAGGTGCCCTCGACGTAGTGAAGAAACTCGTGGAGCAATTTGGTGAAAAAGTGCTGATAGGTACAGGAACAGTTCTTGATGGTAAGATGGCACGTGATGTCATAGATGCAGGGAGTGAATTTATCGTGAGTCCAAATTACTCTCGAGAATTGATTGACACTGCTAAGGAATTCTCTAAACCAATTATCCCAGGCGCTCTAACACCAACCGAAATCTATGATGCATACTCGATGGGTGCAGATGCTGTGAAAGTATTTCCGTGTGGCACAGTTGGAGGAGCATCCTACCTGAAAGCAATCCGAGGTCCGCTACCCCAGATTCCATTGGTTCCTACAGGTGGTGTAAATCTAGAAACTGCTGGTCCAATGCTTGATGCAGGCGCTTTTGCATTGGGTGTTGGTGGAGCAATTACAGATAAGAAAGCAATCAGTGAAGGTGAATTTGAGATCATTACAGAGAATGTAAGGAAATTTATGGATATTGTAAAAGAGCACAGAAAATAACCCATCTCATGATTAAACTCTCCAACAAAACAACTATAACTTACGTTTAATGCGCCAAGACACTGGATTGATTTACAATGACTGACGAATTACTTGAACTCATGCAAGAAAAACTCGCTGACGGTCTTGAAAGAGAGGCAACGAAAGAGGCAATCGATGGCTGGGAACGTATTGCTCTATTAGAAATCAAGAACGGCTCTGTATACCATTTCATTGTTGCAGACAATACCATCACTATTCACGCAGGATCAATTGACAATCCGGATATGAAAATCCAGAGTGACGAAGACACTATTCGCAAATTATTCCTCGAAGAAATGAGTGCAGCAAGTGCATTGTTAAAGAGGAAACTCAAGGTCAAAGGTTCAACCTCAGATCTCATGAAGCTTAGACACATTTTTTGAAATCTTGTTTTCTTGGAGGTCTACAATTGGACAATAGTGTAGTGAAGAAGCTAACTGCAATTGTTGGTGAAGAATTCATTTCCACCAGAAAAGATGTTCTTCTCACTTATTCAACGTCAGCATCAACCAGTTATGATCCTGTATTGCCAGGTGCAGTAGTGAAACCAGCAGATACTCAACAGGTTTCTGAGATACTGAAAATTGCTAATGAACACAAGATACTAGTTACTCCCCGGTCAGGAGGTTCAAGTCTTCAGGGGGAAGTTATTCCAACGGAAGGAAGTTTAGTAATTGACCTACTTCGATTATCGGAAATTAAAGTCTATCAAGACCTACGATCAGTCACAGTTGGATCTGGAATCAATTTTGGAAAACTGGATAAATTTCTCAACCAGTATGAC
>JABCSP010000454.1 GCA_018238825.1 Candidatus Thorarchaeota archaeon
ATCTATTGGACATTTACTCATGTGGGTGGTGGTGGAGGCGTACCAGAATAGTTGCTATAGATAGATAATACGACTTACCACAAACGATAGCTGCGTGAAAAAGTAGTCTAAAGGACTTATTAGTGTGAACTATACATTTGTATTCAAACAGGCTAAAGAACTGTAGAATTGAGTGAGTGAAAAATATTGAGTGGCACTTGGCGAAGATTATGGATGCAATTAAGGTTAGAAATTGATTCGTTATATCGTTTCCCGATAATCGAGATTTTTATTAGTTTCATATTATTCGTGACAATCCAAAGTCTTGGAATGATGAGTATAGAGTTGGGTTCGGAGGTAACGACAGGTTCAGAACTGAATATAACTGAGATAATGGTTCAAAATAGCCAGACTCTTGAACAATGGGGTACAGGATTATTATCGAACACCTTGAATTCTCTAACAGTCATGTTAATTCTTATAATCCCACTATTTGTTACCTTCATATTTGCTGCAGGATTTGAAGATGGGAGTCATCGAACGCTTCTCTCATATCCAGTTTCTAGAAATCAGCTTCTATTTCTCCGAGTAATAGTTTTATTCCTCCTATCAGTAGCAACTGTTACACTATCTTTTATTTCTGCAGCAAGTATAGCGTTTCCTATTATCTTAGAGTTACCATTAACATACATCTCGATGTTAAGCATATCATTATTCATTATGCTCATAATCTCTTCATCTATGGTAGTTGCAGTAGTCACTCGAAAGACTATGATCACTGCGATTGCTAGTTTAGGGATTTGGTATTCAATTCTAATCGTACTGAGTACAGAACACATCCCAACAATAATCAAGGCTACTCTAATTCCGACCTTAGGTATACTGGAGCTTGCAGGTGAGAGCAGCGTGGTTTTGTTTGACATCTTGATTTACTTCTGTGGTTCTGTTTTCATCTCAATTGTTCTTCTTGCAATTAGTGTGTACATTTTTCATCGTGTGGAGATTTAGGAGGAGGTGTTTGTAGTGCGGCTAGGCAAATTGATTATTGTGATTGGATTGGTATTACTCATAGTTTCATTTAATCCATCTGGAACCACCGGACGTTCAATACAAGCAATGAATGACTCATATACTGCGCAGTTTGTTATGGTCACCCGTGATTTCAATCTGAACATTGAATCATACGAAGGCGGAACGTTTTCCTTCCATATACTTACTGAGAGTGACTCATATAGGTTACTCGAGAATTCGTCAATTGACACGCTCAATCCATTGTTAACCAGAGAGAACATTTCCGAATTTAATGGGATTATCACTATTCCAAGCCCCGGGTGGTATGCTATCTGTATCAGAAGCACCAACTCGAGTGTGGTTCAGGTTGATTTCTTGATAAGTGGAATCATGCCAATCATGTCTTTCTTTTCAGTAGGTATAATGTTTATGTTGGTTGGTACACTCGTTCTCCTCTTAAGCAGGCATTGGAGAAAATTATTGAGACCACACCAAGAAGGAGGAGCATTGGAAAATTCTTCTAGCCAATAGAATTTGGAGATTAAAATAATGAAAAATTCTACATCGATTGTATCACTTGATGGAGTCTGCAAGAATTTTGGAAACTTCACGGCATTGGATGGGGTGAGTTTCAGCATTGAACCAGATATCTTTGGACTCATAGGACCAAATGGAGCAGGAAAAACTACTCTTCTTCGAATCCTTCTTGGACTTTCTAGTCCTACTAAAGGCACTGGAACTGTTCTTGGATTTGATAGCCAGAAGGACACAATGGAAATAAGAAAACGAGTAGGTGTTCTTCATGAGAAACCCAGCTATCCAAAATCAATGACTCCTGAAAAATATCTCACTAGAGTTGCTGGTTTCTATAGTAGTTCTGTAAATGTAGTAGAAATTCTTGAATGGGTTGATCTCCTTGATGCTAGGTCCCGAGAGGTTGGCAAACTCTCGGCTGGAATGCTTCAAAGATTGGGGATAGCTCAAGCATTAATAGGACAACCCAAACTTGTTTTTCTTGATG
>JABCSP010000073.1 GCA_018238825.1 Candidatus Thorarchaeota archaeon
GTACTTGTCAAGAGTTGATTAACATGACAATATACGCACTTGGAAACAAAACACCAGAAATTGCTTCAACCGCCTTTATTCACCCACAGGCTTCAGTAATTGGCGATGTCAAGATTGGAGAACGAGTCTTTGTAGCACCAATGGTTTCAATTCGAGGAGATAGAGGATCTATACGAATCGGTGATGAAACAAATGTCCAAGATGGTGTTGTGATTCATTCAGATCCAAGATTCACAACTAAGATTGGAAATCGAGTGAATATTGGCCATAACGCTTCAATCCATGCGGAAGAGATTGGAGATCACGCGGCTATTGGGATGGGAGCTGTCCTCATGTTAGGAAGTAAGGTTTCTGAAGGTGTGTTAATAGGAAATTGCGCGTTATTGCATCACCGGACAGAAACTAAACCCTATACTGTATACGCAGGGGTACCAGCCAAGTACATGCGAGAACTTGGACCTGAGGATCCAGCTAGGCATGCAATAAGTATCTACGTCGATTCATACGTCCAAAACGCAGAGTTCTACCCTGATAATCTGAGAGCTATTGATGAGTAGAAGGGCATAACCATAGTTGTGCCGTAATATCTACTGCATAAATCTATTCAGAATAAAATTCGATTGTCCGAATGGATACAGTTATAGTTATTCCGGTGACGAAACTGGTGTGGCGTATTATTATGCAGAAAGTCGTTACAGGACAAATTACCGCTTCAGATATCAGTACTATGGGAAAGACCCGTTATGGGTATCTTGGAATTGCAACAGATGCTCATGAGAGTCTTAAAATAAAGGTGACTGCTTTTACAAAGTTTGACACCTTGGATGTTGGATCTAAAGTGACCATCGAGCTAGAATCAGTTGGAAACGATGGGCTTCTAAACGCAAAGAAGATCAGTAGCATAATCTAACGACATCAGCTAAACTTTTAGCCGAGGATACAGTAGACACTCCTACCAAATGTAGGACTATATCGATATGCCAAAGCTACCGTTGAAATATTTCTGTTATGTCTGTGGTCAACAGAATGATCTAACACTGAAAATACCAGTTGCTCCGAAAATGAGTAGAGATGAAATCACCTGTTCCAAATGCGGAGACGTTACTAATCTCCTCCTTACTTCCTGCCCAGAGTGTAAAGAGTCATTCAAGTATTTTCTCTCAGATCTTGATTTTCCGCACGAGTTAACGACTTTGGCGGATGTCTATGTAAAACTGATACGTGGCATCAAGAACTCCCTTTCTGAAGTTGTTGAAGAGTTCAAGGTACCATTGCCAAAGCGTTGGTCAGTCAAATTGGATTGCCAATGTGGAAAAGAGTACACCGCCGAGATACCTTTACCTCAACTATAGTAACTCATCAAGTTTGACTAAGCAACGATAATCGCGTAATCCAACAGTGTTGGACAATTCAGTGTATTTGCCACTGGACATGTCTTATGAGCCATTTCGATAGCTCTTCCAATCTTAGATTTTTCTGCTTCATCATCAATTGTCACTTTGACCTTGAGCTCGACCTTCTCAAAACTCCAGATACCTTCATCATTCTCAGTCATCAAACCAGATGATTCAACTTCAACGTTAGAGAATGTTGTGTGAAAACTCCCAGCTGCTTTGAATACAGATAGGCTGAAACACGAAGCAGATGCTGCTAACAGCAGTGTGTACGGAGAGATGTGTTTCTCCGGTGCATCCGGCCACCAGTCAGGTGGAGATGTTACCTCGAACTCATCGTTGTTTAGAATCTTCACACCGATAAACATCGGGCGAGTTACACGAGTACTTAGATTGTACACATGATCGGACATAGTTAATAAGCCATTAACTATTGTTAATAACTATTCGGGTGCGGTGCTTTGCTCAACTATAATCTCGAAGTTTACATGAACGGGACATTTCATTGAGTTTGAAATCACACAATAGCGATGTGCACGTTCTGCGGCTTTAGTCATCCGTTTCTTATCTTTATTTGTGGGAACAATGATTGTCGGATTAATAGTGATCTGCTCAAACTCCCAACCAAACTCGACCTTCTGAAGTGTTCCTGTTGCGCTAATTGTTAGAGAGTTGAACTCTGCATGAAAGCGTTTTGAAGCTCCTGATAGAGATACTCCGTAACATGCAACCGTAGAGGCAACAAATAGATCTTCGGGGGAGAGGGTTCCCTTGGGGCCATCTGACCAAAAGTCCAGAGGAGGAGCTACTTCGAAGTCCGGTTTCCCTTCAATCTCAATAGTGACTATCTTCTCTCTTACCCAATGACTAGTCACATCGTATCTATGTTCTTCTGTTTTATCTTCTTGCATAGTAAAAAATGGGGATCTTATCTACTGAATAGCGTTTTGTTATCACAAAATATAGAGAATATTTCCGAGAGTGAAGCTTATATGGAATTTACGCCCTATGATACATGGTGGTTAGGCGGCTGACGGGGCATTTGTTTTCTGTAACATGCCCTCATAACTCCCCCCCCTTACCATTTGCCTTGTTGGCGCTGACCACCAACCTTTACTTCTCGAACAAAGTACGTAGCATCCTTTCAGCCTTTTTGTATGCGGCTGCTGCGTCTTTTTTACTAGTTCCCTTTTCATCGTTAGTATGAGTAATAATGAGATGGAAGATCTCCTTATGTTCAGATATCATAGGTTCGAGTCCATGAATATCTAGAAGCGAATTAGAGGCATTATTCCGTACAAGATAGTCTATATCACTCACAGCATCAAAGAGTGTTTCAATTACTTCAGGAGTGGAAAAATCACGAAGTTTAATGGCAGCTTTTAGTCTAGTGTAGGCACTGGGATCTTCTCGTAGGACACGAATGATGTAAGGATAATACTCAGTAGTATCCTCAATAACATTCAATGCAATGGCGATCTCAATGAGTAGGTCTCCACTGGCTGATGATAACATCTCCTTCATCACTGGGACTGCTCTTTGGGAACGTAATTCTCTCAGACCCATGGGAGCCCAAAAGCTTCCTTCTTTCATAGATTCAATAAGCATAGCTTCAGCCTGATCCCGTTCAGCACCCTCTAAGATACATGCAGCAGTTGGATCAATACCATCATGCCACATCATGTAATGGTCCCCGAAAAAGTTCGACATGAAATAATCCCATTGTCTGCTAGGCATGAGTATTCACTATCCAGTATAGAAGATATGGCTTTCTAAGGCACTACTCAAAATATCTTCATCAGTGAAAAGTAAAAAATGGTATGGTGCTGCTTGTTACAGCACCGGGGGAAAATGATTATTTCCTGGACTTTGATTTCAGCTGTCGTACAGCCTCGCGGATGTCAGCTTCATCAATTTCTTGTTTTTCGACAGTAAGGTCTTCACTACGGGTAGCAGGAGCTGAAGCTGATCTTTCAGCCATTGCTCGCTTCCTGACACCTTGAGCTTGAACCTTCATGACCATGGCAGATATCGTCTCATCGGTGAACTCTTCATCAGCAGGGAAATCTTCCATGCTAACTCCAAGGTCCTCAAGAATTGACTTCTGAATTGCGATCTTGTCGATTTCCTCGACAGCAAGACCAGTAATGATATTGACAAGTAGCTCGGCTTTTTCTAGAGGAATGAATCGTCCCTTTGAGAAACCTGCAATCTTCTCATAGGTTTCAACACCTTTCTGGTAATTGGTAATCTCAGGGAAACAACCCACAGTGTGGATGATAATTCCCTTTTCGAAGGACTTCTTTGCTTCTTTATCCCACTTTGCACCATCAGGGGTACCCTTGGGCCAACGGTCTCCTGACTCGACACCATGAGGTGGTGCATCTCCAATAAGAACTGTAATCTTGGCAGATTCATTGAGATACTCCATCTTATTCATCACTTGAAGTGCTGTGGATACTGCTTCGGGACCATCACCACCACCTGATGCATCCATTTGCAGGACATTCTGTTCGATTTTTGAGGTGTCGGAAGAAAGCTCGTACTTCTGTGTGATGTACGTGGTTTCCTCTGGAGGATGGTCTCGATATGAAACTAAACCAACCCTGAGTCTATGGCACAACTCCTCCTTCTTTATTGTGCGGATGATCTCTAGGATTTTTGTTTTGACGTTCTGAATATATGGACCCATAGATCCGGTGTTATCAACAATGAATACAAGATCTAGTTGTCCTAATTTTTCTGACATATTCTAATCTCCCAAATTTCGTATAAGGAAAAGACAGTAATTGGTAGTGGCTGCTCCTATACGCTTCGCCCTACCTAGCGTGAGTGAAGATAAATCTTAGCCTGATTTTCTCACCAATCGTAATTCTAAGTTCTGAAATGGGTCCCAGTAGAACAAAAAGTGTGGGGAGGGGAAACTCTACAGGGCGACCATGATGACTCCTGGTGTCGGGAACAGTATTGCAAAGTCTCATAAGCTCTTCAAGCAGAAAGTGATAACGGCGAGCTTTGGCCGCATCATGTGATTGATGGTAGTGCATGAATCATGTGACGTGGTCAATTCGCCTCTTAATTCTTGTATTATTCTACAGAGCCCTGAAATGGAAAAGAATAATATACACCACTCTGATTGGACATCACATGCTGCTCGAGCTTGCCATTATTTTCACCGTATTACTGCTTGTATGGACTATCATCACATTCAGGCGATGGAAGCGATTCTTGCTGTCAAATATCTATAGTAACAGTGAAGTTGTCACCACATCTGCGGGAGAAATTGAATATGTCTTGAAGGGCAGCGGGCCGGTTCTTCTCATGCTCCATGGAGCACCCGGTGGCTATGATCAGGGTTTACTGGACACGGACTTGTGGATCAATGGAGGATTTTCTATATTGGCAATCTCCCGACCAGGATATCTTCGCACACCTCTGAGTACAGGAGAAACCTTTGAGCAACAAGCTGATGCAATTGATGCACTATTGAGTACACTTGGAATCAAAGAGGTCGCAATCCTTGGAGCATCTGCAGGAGGTCCACCTGCTATTCAATTTGCCTTACGTTATCCAGAGAGAGTAAATTCTCTTGTCTTAATGGCGGCAGTCAGCCAGGAGTATATTGTTGAAGAGAGTCAAACCAATTCATTACTCGCGCGGATTTTCCTGTCCGGTTCTATGGCGGATATAGGTGTGTGGATTTTTGATATAGTAACAAGACGGTTGCCTGCATTATCAATGAAAGAGAGCTTCAAGGAAACTGTAGGTCTTGAACCTAAAGAATTGAATACCTACATAGAACAGGTGATGTCGAATCCGGAACAAGTTTCTTGGTACAAAAGATTCCTTCGAACGACCTGTCCAATGACTCCGAGATTGGCTGGTTTATATAACGACTTGAAACAACTTGAAAGAGTGTCTTTTTCGAACCTGCAGGACATTAAATGCCCGACTCTCGTAATCCATGGCACCGTTGATATAGATGTTTCATTTTCTAATGCCGAATTCTCTGCATCATCTATCCCTAATGCGAGATTATACAGCATTGAGAACGTAGGACATATAGCCTGGCTGGGAGAGCATGTTTCTCAAATGAACTCGGAACTCATAGATTTCCTTAAGAAATCGCTATAGAAATTTTTTCTTACAATTTATAGGCATGTTTCCGTTCCCCAAACTTATTCAATTGCTTAAGGATAAGTCAATCAAGGATTTCATCTTAATCCATGTGATCTTTGCCATACTTGCAGCTATTACCCTACTCTTTCCATTTCCAGGAGTCCTGGTAGATGGGAAATTGTTGATTCTAGTAATTCTCTATAATGCACTTATCATAGTTGGATTCTATACGAAAGGGCACGAAGAATGGAAAAGCATCTGGTTGTTCAGTTTCATCCTAAGCCTATTCATGGTATTTCCAGATTGGTATCTTGCAGAAACGCTTGGTGCTCTCGTATTTCCACCTGGTGGTTTACCAATGATAGGTGGATCTATTCCACTCTATATGGCAGGACTTTGGTCGATACCTTTCTTCATCATCCTATTCATTGGAAAAGAGATTCAGAAGAGGAAATCATTGGAAATGACATACGGTATTGTGTCGATACTCTCCGTCATGATATTTGTTAGCTCAGAAATAACACTAGTCACCCTTCCTTCGTGGTCTGCTACCGTTACTGGAATGACAGGAAATCTTGCATGGTATATCATTATGCCAGAATTGTTCCTTGGACTAACAGTGTTCCTGTGTTATGAATTTGTTAGGGAAAAGAAAATCTGGATGAAGATAGTCGGTGCATTCGCAGTGATGATATTCTATATAGGAACTGCTTCATTCTTCTACTTCCTCATTGAAACATTACTGCTGTAATTGCCTCAAGTATACTGCTACGGCAGATATTGCCATGCCGATAATGTACAAAAGGAGAAAGCAAATAGAGAATATGAGGTAATCAAATGGATTTACCAGAAGGTCTTCGATTCGATGACTATGAACCAGTACGGATTCATATTGTCAAATTCATCAAGGACTATGTGAGACTTGCAGGTGTCAGTAAAGCAGTTCTTGGTCTTAGTGGCGGTATTGACTCTAGCCTTGTTGCTGCTCTCGCCTGTGAAGCTATTGGACCTGAAAAGGTTCTAGGTATCATGATGCCAGTGGATAAAGAAAAGGACGCCAAGAACATTGCTGATGCAAAACTTGTTGCAGAAACTTTGGACATGCCTTATGAAATATTTGAATTGAAAATGGCTGTAGCAGCATATGATTCTCTTAACCTTGACAAAGTAGCACGAGGCAATCTCGCAGCCAGATTAAGAATGGTCACATGGTATGCAAGAGCAAATCAGGAGAATCGACTCGTTCTAGGTACAGGAAATAAAACTGAATTGATGATTGGTTATTTCACCAAATATGGTGATGGAGGATCAGATATACTTCCAATTGGTGAACTCTACAAAGTTAATGTAAGAGACCTATCTCGTCATATTGGAATTCCAGAACCCATCATCACGAAAGATCCCTCTGCAGGACTCTGGGAGGGACAGACTGACGAAAAGGAGATAGGAATCTCCTATGATTACCTAGATAGCATTCTCTTTCTCCATATTGAGAAAGGTATGAGTGAAAAAGAAATCGTAGAATGGGGAATCGATGAATCAAAAGTAATGAAGGTCATGGAAATGAAGGCGCGAACCCAACATAAGAGAAACCCTCTTCCCAGACCAAATCTACGACTTGTTACTAAACATGAACCTTAGGAAGCCAGAGTCTAATCTTAGCGCCCTCCTCAGGAGAGCCATGTACCCTATCATGGATTTCAAATGCCCCACCATACTTGTTGGCAATCTGGACACATTGTATGATACCAACTCCACCCGAACGTCTCGTTGGGCTAAGGAGGTTCTTCTTCAGAGAATCTTTGATGCCAGGACCATTATCGGCGATAGTAATTTCGTAACCGTCTCCGGATTCAGCAAGGTGAGTCCATATTTTTTGCTCTTTGTTGTCATTATGCTTGACAGCATTTGAGAAAACGTTCATAATCATATGACATAGAAATCGGTCTGCATTAACTATTGCTTCTGATACAGTTAACCTGCTCTCCAAGTCAACATCTTCGTGCTCTTCATGGAACATTTTCACACATGATTTCAGAGTGAAGTCTAGAGATGTTTTCTCAAGTGGAGTGGATAATAGCGCAGCAGTTGATTGAACAGCTGTGATAAGATCGCTTGCTTCTTTCACAGATTCTGTAACATGATGTAATAGTGTCATTTTGGATTGATCAGTTTCATCAGAGTATAGCAGATCAGAAGCTATCATGATTGCCTGCAATAGGTTCCGGATGTCATGTCCGGTTATATCTTGGTATAACATTACAACATCATGAGCTTGACGGGCTTCTTCCTCTGCTTGTTTGAGGTCAGATACATCTCTAAGAACCATAACTGCTCTCTGTCCATCTTCATGGGGGTTAAGCTTAGCAGAAAACCATCTACCGTTCATAGGATATTCAAATGTGGTGGTTAGATTATTCTCCAGTGTAGCTTGGACAAGTTCTGAAATTTTCTTCACAACAGATGGAACGAATATTTCAGGAATATATTTTCCAATATGTCCCTCAATACTAAGATCTTGAACTACAGGAGTCTGAGAGTAAAACTCCGAAACTTTACCTTCATCAGTCAGCACAATTACAGTATCACTTATTGACTCTATAAGCATCCTATGTTTTCGCTCGCTCTCACGAAGGGCTTCCTCAACAACGCGTCGCTGATGTCTATGTTCTGCTTCAACAATCTCTCGTTCAAGTGCAGGAACCAAGCGGCTCAAGTTGTTTTTTGTAAGATAATCATGGGCACCAGCTTTCATCATCTCGACGGCGGTTTCGTCGGAGATAGTTCCTGAAACAATAATGAAGGGGATGTCAATACCTTTACTCCGAATTACATCCATTGCATCATTCACACTAAATTCTGGCATCATGTAGTCGCAAATAATGCCATCCCAAGTGCTCTCAGCGAGAGCTTGCTGCATCTCATCACTTGTGCAGACTCGTTTCATTTCCAAATCCAGATTACTTTTCCTAAGTTGACGCTCTAGTAGGACCGCATCATCTTCGGAGTCCTCGATAAGCAATATCCGAACCTTCTTGGTCACTCAGATTTACCTCCAGGCGGACTTACATTGAGTACTAACCAATAGAGTCCCAGTGTTCGTATTGCTTGTACAAATTGGTCAAAATCAACAGGTTTCTGAATGTACGAATTTGCTCCAAGATTGTAGCTTTCGCAGATATCCTGGTCTTCCTTTGATGAAGTAAGAATAACGACAGGAAGAAGCTTGAGTGATTTCATCGACCGGATTCTCTTAAGGAATTCTAGACCGCCCATTCTTGGCATCTTCAAATCAAGAAGCACCACAACGGGGCAATCAGAAGTATCTCTCCCTGCATATTGACCTTCGCCAGTTAGATATTCAAAAGCCTCATGGCCATCTCTAGCAACAATTACTTCATTGAGAATGTTTGCTCGTTGGAGTGCCCTAAGAGTGAGGAGAACATCATCAGTGTTATCCTCGACCAAGAGAAT
>JABCSP010000074.1 GCA_018238825.1 Candidatus Thorarchaeota archaeon
CTTCTTGGTTCGTAAATAAAGCTCAAATATATTAGGGTTGATAATCAATATTGGTTCAAATTAGTGAGGTCTTGATTTGTTCGAAGAGTTTTCTCCTCCCAATAAAGGGCTAAATTCCGGCGAGGAAGTTGTCTGGAGCCGACGTGCTGGAATGGCTGCAAGGATGATGCTTGGTGGAGCTTGTTGTATTCTTGGGTCTCCTTGGATTTTATTATTGATTTACGCGTCAATAGGACCTACTGTGGGAAATATTCTTCTCATTTTCGTTCTAATTGGGATTCTCCTAACTATTGTTGAGTTTGTCAACTCCAGAAGGACAATGTATTACTTGACTACAGAACGGATTATAGCGGTTAGAGGTGGACTAATAAAAAGGCAGATACTGTTAGAGCACTTTCAGGGCACCCAAATTGATGACTACCTTGAAATAAAATCTACATATACTGAAGGTGCGGATAGATTCTATGCAATGCGGATTCGTGATCCGATATCTGGCAAACTTATGATACTATCAGGTTTTGATGAAGATGCAAAGGATGTTGTTATGAAGACGATTGGTTCTAAATAATGTTCATCCACTAATTATCGATATTTACGCAAAAGAAACGATACCGAAGACTTTCTCCCCTTAGGGCCCATCTACTATTAGAAAAATAACAAATGTATAAATGAGCTCTGAATTGCAACTTACTCGTAGCCCCTAGTTTCTTCGTGGTCGGGAGGAGTTGTATTGAAGCAGCAATCTCTTAAAATATTCATCGTATTATTTCTAATTGTAGTCCTAATTTTACCGATAATCCAATCTGAAGTGATTGCAAATTATTCAGAAGTAGAGGAAAATTCCCAATTGAATCACGAACTGGACCCTCTGGGTAACCACGGTAACGAAAAGATTTTGAGAATTTCTCGCGAAAATTGTTTTGGAACTTTGGCGTTGAACTCATTACTTCTTGGAGATGAAATGATATCATCTCAAATATCATCCAACATTGAGTTTACTAGTCTAATTAGTGGGTTAAGTTATGGTACCATCTGCACCCAATTACAATCTGAGCGAACTGGAGATAATGATTCGCCTGCGAAATCGATTCCATATTCAAATGCTGATGAACAAGTCATCTCGCCACTATTAGCTAGAATTTTAGAAGAGAACACCTCAAACACTAGTATACGGGTTATAGTAACACTAAAAGCCCAACCTCAGATTGAGGAGAGTTTTCATATTAAAGAGGTTACAGGTCAACGAATCGAAAGTTTAACTCAAAGCTTTTCTAGCAATTCACTCCAGTTTTTGGAATCAGTTGATCATGAAACTATGCTCATGCGAAAAGAACTCAAAAACCATGCACTGGACCTAATAGCACAAAGTCAGGACCATTTAGTTAATGAAATTTTGAAACTCAATGGTACACTACTTCATAGATTCGCTTTCTTGAATTCTATCGCGGTCATTCTGAGTAATGATGCCATCAAAATCCTTCAACATAATCCAAACATTCAGAGCATTGTCTTGGATGAACTCCAACCGATTCAGCTCAACCATAGTGTTCCAAGTATCTATGCTGATGATTGGCACAGCTATGGATTTGACGGAGCACCTTGGGATGTTGCAGTTCTGGACACAGGCGTAGACGCAACACACCCTGCTCTGTCGACACGCGTCATTGATGCTCAATGCTTTGTTTCAGGTGTTACAGACCCTGATGATACTAATGGACATGGAACACATGTTGCTGGAATTATTGCGAGTACTCATACTAGTTATCTTGGCGTCGCACCAGGCGCCTCAATCATCAATGCCAAGATAGGGAATCCAGGTGCATATGATTCCGATGTAATTGCCGGTGCTGAGTGGGCTGCAGCTGGGGCCAGTGATGATGCTGAAATCATCAACCATAGCTATGGAGTTGGTCAAAGTAAAGGCAGGTTCATTGATGCTTTTGTCGATTATTACGACATAATCTGGGTGGGCGCTGCTGGCAACGATGGTCCAGATGGTGGGACTGTAGAAAACGTTGGATACAATATGATAACAGTGGGGAGTATGGATGACCAAAACACGGACTCACGAAGTGACGACACTATCAGTTCCTTTAGTAGTCGTGGACCAACTTGGGACAACAGAATAAAACCTGATCTTGTTGCACCTGGTGATAGTATCTATGCGCCGTGCTATGACTGGGAAGGATTAGGTGGATTAATGCCCGATTATATACCACTGAGCGGCACTAGCATGGCCTCGCCACACGTCGCAGGAACTGTAGCTCTTCTCTACGATTATATGACAACAGATGATACGAAGTACTACAAGTCTCTGCTCATGCACACTGCTGATGACTGGGGTACGGTTGGTCCGGATAATACATACGGATGGGGGTATGTGAACATGGCATCAGCGTACTCACAGCGTGATAATGTATTATCTGGTACTGTCCAACAAAATGAAAAAGCATACTATAGAGTATATCTCACAGCAGGAAGCTCCTACCAAGCAACAATCGCATTTGAACGTCATGGAGTGTATTATCCGAGCACTAATTCATATTCTCTTTCTGTACTCAGCGATCTAGATCTTTCAATTTACAGCCCTGATGGTAGTTTACTTGATTTCTCAGCTAGTGGACTCAATAATGTCGAACAAGTCAATGTCGTTTCTGCACCGCTGACAGGATACTATCAAATCCAAGTCTATGGAAGTTATGTAGATTCAGGAGTAACAACTGAATCCTTTTCACTTGCTCATGATGGTGGATTAGTTCGAATCTACCAACCCGACGTAACTGGAGTAGTAATTAATGGTATTTCAGTACCAGATGGGGGAACTGATGGTAGCTATAATCGTACTGACTCGTTCAACATTGAAATATCTGTTACTGATTTAGACACAATTCCAGCTAGTCTATCTGTTCAAATGGAGGTTTATGATCCAACTGGGACCTATAGAGAAACTCATACTATGCCATACAATTCCACTGCAAACATATGGGAGAATTCTTGGATTTTTGGACAAGATGGGATGGCGGGTACGTGGTACATGATAGTGAAGACTGATGACAATACTGGTTTATC
This sequence comes from Candidatus Thorarchaeota archaeon, assembly GCA_018238825.1. Taxonomy (GTDB): domain Archaea; phylum Asgardarchaeota; class Thorarchaeia; order Thorarchaeales; family Thorarchaeaceae; genus SMTZ1-45. Next base: position 3,070 of record JABCSP010000074.1, read on the forward strand.
TGCGCAAGACTATTCATTCTACTTCTTGTGTGATAATGAATTACCAGAGATTCACATGATATCTTTGAGCTCAAATTCTGTGCGGCGTTTGAACGAAACCCTTGACATTGGCGTAAATACAACGGACTACCATGATGGGACGAATCTAATATCATATTTTACATTCTGGATGCCGAATGGTACATTTGGTTCCCACCTAATGCAACAGAATCCTGCAAACAATCTTTTCTATCTTAATCTTACGTTTTCTGAATCTGTACCTTTGGGAATCTGGAGTTATTGCATCTACGTTGAGGATAGTGACCTAGGGTTCTTGTCGACTGAGATTGAATCTTTTGAGGTTCTGAGCCATCAATATATTCTTACTATTCTTTCTCCATGGGGAACTCCAACTGGTGGGGGCTTGTATGATGCAGGAGCAATTACCTGTGTTGGACTAGATGTTGACATTGTGACTGGGATAGCAGGAGAGCGTTTCGTATTCCAGAGTTGGACAGATGATGCTTCAGGAACTGACTATTCACAATCTGATCCAATTATCATGGATGGTTCAAAGACAGTTACGGCACTCTGGGATACTGAATATTATCTTTCAGTTATTTCATCTTATGGCACACCCTCAGGAGAAGGGTGGTATGTTGATGAAACTATAGCTTATGCAGAATTGGATACAGATATTGTGGCTGGGGTAACAGGAGAGCGCTTCGTATTCCAGAGCTGGACTGATGATGCTTCAGGAACTGACTACTCACAATCTGATCCAATTATCATGGATTGTCCAAAAACAGCCACAGCAGTATGGAATTCCGAATACTATCTGATGATTGCATCCTCTAAAGGGACTCCTATCGGAAACGGATGGTACGTATCTGGAACTATAGCTTATGCCGGATTGGATGCGGGTATTGTAGCTGGGGTAGCAGGGGAGCGTTTCATATTCCAGAGTTGGAGTGGTGATGCTTCAGGAGCTGATTATTCACAATCTGAACCAATTATCATGGATGGTTCAAAGACAGTTACTGCACTCTGGGATATTGAATATTACCTAACAGTTACATCAGCTCATGGCATACCCTCTGGTGAAGGATGGTACTCTTCTAGCTCTACAGTATTCGTAGGATTGGATGCTGATATAGTGGCCGGAATCACAGGAGAACGTTTTGTCTTCCAGAGTTGGACAGATGATGCTTCAGGAACTGATTATACTCAATCTGATCCAATTACCCTAGATGGACCAAAATCTGTAACAGTGACTTGGCAGACACAATATCAACTGACTTGTATAACGAATCCAAGTGGTCTATCACCCCTTCCAACGATTGATCCAGCTGGAGATTGGTTTAATGATGATACCATTGTTATTCTAAATGCTTTGGAAGTTGTTGGATATACATTCCAACACTGGCTCGTTGATGATGTCGAATCTGAAGGGGGTATTGCATCAATTACACTTGTTATGGACGAGACACATTTTGCTATCGCATGCTATCAAATAGTCGAACCAACAACATCAGTAACGACTACAGATACTGAAATTACTACTACGGGAACAATGGTGCCATCTGATGATACACTGATACTTGTCATTGTTGGTGTAGGTGCAATGGGATTAGTGCTAGTAACCTTGTTGATTGCAATGAAGAAAAGGACGAGCTAGTATATTTGTATGCAATAGAAGAAGAGTACATTGGGGTCTAACAAGAGAGTTTGATTTCCCCTAGGAGGCCATTTACTTTACAAACTGGTATTTCACATAGTCTTTAAGCACCTTAAACTCGTTAATCCAAGTTGGTGATTTATTGATTCGAATTCCAAAAATTATTGCATTGTGTTTTCTGTTTCTATTTGTAATCTCGCCCCTAGCTTATACTGGAAATACCTCTCCCTCTGAAGAAAGGTTAGAGTTCCTTCCTGCTGACATACCCGGATTAACACGAGGACCTACAGTTAATCTGGTGACAAATCACTCTGCACTAATATTTTGGAGAACTGTTGATCTGACTAATTCAAGCGTTGAGTATGGTTTTACTGATTCTAATTTGAATATGAGTGTGAATAGATCAATGCTTGTAAACGATCACCGCGTAAATCTAACCAGTCTCCAGATTAACACCCTCTATTACTATAGGGCTGTTTCTAATGGTAGTTCAAGCCCGATTTACAATTTCAGAACTGCTCCAAACGATAGTTCCGATATTAAGATGATTGTCGTGGGAGATAATAGACCAGATCAATCATTTGCCCCCGTTCAACCTTCGGAGTTTGAGGATCTGATTGACCTGATTATATTGGAGCAACCACACCTTGTGGTTATGACCGGTGATTATGTTCTTGAGGTCGGCACGGTTCACGCCACCAACTTAGATGCATGGGCACGTTTTACTGATATTACGGATTTACTAGGGCATTATGCGCCAATTTATGGTGTGATTGGAAATCATGATACAGGGGCATGGACTGGCTCAGTGAAATCCGAGTATTTCTTAGATGCTTTTGAAATGTATAATGAACCATCAACATACTCCTCTTTTGACTATGCAGGAATTCACATTGTGCTTCTTGACTCTGAGGAACAGGGATTGGATCAACGGATTACAGGAACACAGTATGATTGGTTGGTCAATGATCTCAACTCAACGGAGCAACCATTGAAGTTCGTCTTTGCACATAGACCTCTCTATCCTTGTAGACACATTGGAACTTCTCTTGATTCCAATCAGACTGAACGTGAAAGACTCCAGCAATTATTCGAACAGCACAACGTGACACTATTTGCAGCAGGGCACGATCATCTGTTCAACAGACTCACAGTCAATGGTGTTGTCAATATTATCTCAGGTGGTGGTGGTGCACCCCTATATCAGACACCATGGGGTGGAACATATTATCATTACTTGAGAATTGATGCTAGTCCAAGACAAGTAAACTTCACAACGATTGGGCTAGATGGAGTTCCCGTTGACGAGTATCAACTTCCATATGATGGTCCTATTGAAATTGAGATTCGGGGTTTTGCAAATGCAACAACCCAACGTAGTGGAACAATCCCTGAGATATACTTCAGTGAAATTCCAGTTGAGAAATATTTCTCGTGGGATAATGACCCTAACACAACTAGTGCGACTGCATTTCCTGACACAGCTGCATTCCATGTACTTGATGTATATGCTGAAAATGAAGATGGTGTTACCAGTCATGAGAAATTTGTATTCTATTCAATTGCCGGCACAACAACAACAACAACAACCACTACCGAAACTACAAACGGTACATTTGATATTACTCTGGTATTCATGGGTATTGGAATCGGGGCAGTTGTTGTCATTGTAGTCTTGGTGTTCTGGAGAAAAAGATGAGTTTCCGATGTTCTCAACTCATCCTAAAATGATCTGGGAAAACTACGGGATACCAACGCCTTCGAAGTCCAACCAGAGATTCGCAGTTTCACGTATGTTCTTACCACTTTTTTTCTGTAAGAAATCAAGAAACATCTCTGAAGTTACCGTATCGCTCTTCACAGATAACCTTGCAAATTCTCCAATAATGTCCCGAAAGAGGTTTCTGCCAATCTTCTCAGATATTTCATGTAGCAAGAGAAAACCTCGGAACAGATATGCCACATGGGATTCATCTTGATCTCGAGTAAGACTTTTGATTGAGTGAACGTAGCCCTGTTTCTCAAGATTCTCTTTTGTTAATGATAACCTCCACTCTAAGAAATTATTATTGAGATATTCATCAGTCACAATAATAGAGCAATATTCTGCTAGAGATTCATCTACCCAGTTGTCAAAATTCTTCACACTTGCTTTACAGAACCAGTCATGGCAGATTTCATGACACATTGCTTGCAAGACTTGAGGACGAAGTTTGATATCAGTAGCATAACCTCCTCCTACTACGATGAGCCCTGATCTAGCATAGGCTCCTCCTTTGGTTCTTGGTGTTATCACAAACTTGACTGGATTCTCAGTTCCCCTGGGCCCAAGCCACTCCTCAAGTAATTCCAACATCTTTCTTGCATCAGTATCCAAGATTTTTTGAGAACCAATCATCTCTTTTGGTCCCCAGAAAAGACTCTCTGGATCCAGATGGGCATTGCGCTCAGGTAGACCAACTAATGTAATGTCGTTAACAAGAGAAGTTTGTTTAAATTTCCAGATGTTGCTATCTTCTGCTATTCTTAGTTTTTTATAGGTTCCATTTGCTTTCCATGTCCAATCATTGGGACCTTTCAGAGTCACATCGAAGAATAAGTGGGTCTCCATATTGAAAGGAACTGGATACCATGCACAATAGCATGCAAGTTCGACAAAGTCCCTCTTGATATAACCCATGGCATGCATTCCCGATTCTTTGGATGGTGGATGGATTTGTCCACTATATTCCACCTCAATTACAATTTCATCCAAATCAGGCTCATCAATTTGAAATACCCATAAGTCACCATTATAGAATTTAGGTACTTTAACATCATCAGTCTTGTATACCTTTAATGCTATGTTTCCCATAGCAGTTCGTCTGACTGTTTTGGTCCAACGTAGACCTCGATTTAGTATGAAGAGAGCATTTTTTAGAGGTGCTGGAATTGTGATGATTCCTTTTACACTCAGTTTCCCTTTTCGAGGATCAATGGAACACTCAAGAATATAGTCATTGGACATTGTAAGACCCAGTATGATTCTAACAAGATTACCTTATTGTTGTTGTTGAATCATCTATTCAGTTACGTTCTTCTCAGAACGCATTCTTACAACACGATATGCCTGCAACACCCTAAATCCAACATAGACAATAGAAAACAAAAATCCATTAATTGCTGCATCTACTGGATTCATCAATATGTATCCTGCCATTGCAAGATAATAAGCTGTAACTGGGGTAAACACAAAAGTAGCTGTAATCCATGCCAAGCTCTTGCGATTAAACATGAGCGATTTCATAGTTGGTACTTGTGGAGCAGTATAATCCGCCAAATCTAACACCCTGATTAGGATTAGATTGGATTTTAAAAATAAAAGGGCTGATATCAACGCAAGTTTTCTACAGTATCGGCCATGACCTACTAGTAACTTCACCGTCATCAATTGTGATAAATGAACCCTCATCTTTTATCCAGTAACCAGTATCTGCTATGCGAAACTGATGATTTACAAATGCTTTATGTCCATGTCCATGGATTAGAAATTCTTCTGGCTTTAAATCTGAATTGAACATAGCCGCAATGCGTCTAACATCCAAAGATAGTTGTCGATTTTCTTGAACAGCCATACCTCTGTTTGAGAGTATCCATTTGTAGATATCTTCCCAAACTATGAGAAAATTGCTCGCTATTTCCTCAAGAGGACAGTCTTCCGCCATCTCTGATAGTTCTACAAGACTCTCAATTTGACTTGCGTTACTATGTCTTGTAATCAGTTCTCGTATTGATTTACAAATACTTTCAAGTCGCTGCTTCTGAAAAATAGGGTCATTATGAAAATTAATTTCAATGAATGGATTCAATAGATCTGATTCAATAACAATTGATTCCTCAATTGACATTGAGTGACCTACAAGGGGTCCAGCAAGTTTATTCTCAATTTTAAACCGCGATTCATCAGACAGGTTGTCAATCCTTCGCTGTGTAAATGGTGGGATACTGCCATATGCCCTCCTGAGAATATTCCATACATCTGCCAACTCGCTAACTTTATCGTTCACATTACACATTGCTCTAGAGAACATTTCATAGAATGGCAGTGCGTACCAGTAATTGATTTGATGACCATGTATGAATCTGAAACTTTTTCCTCCATTCATTAAAAGATCTATCAATAATATCTCTTATATTAGCATCTGAAGTTAAAACAAGAGATTCGCACTGACCTTGTTCATTTTCTTTTCCCCAACTTAAAGCTTGTTCCATCTCTT
>JABCSP010000455.1 GCA_018238825.1 Candidatus Thorarchaeota archaeon
GGGAGATTCCGAGCAAGGAAACGTCCGAATATAGTGGAATAATATGATGGATCGATTTGAAACTCAGATGACGACACTCTCAACTTCAACATCACGTTCTTTGATACTGAGCATTTTAGAAGGAACTTTCTTTCCACCAAAGAGCTCTGCCTCTGCTTCTTCACGATAAAGTGCATCAGCGATTCTTGCCATAGCATCAGCTTTCATTATTCCTGAACCACTGGCACCATTGACAACAATTACACCGTACTGTTCGTAAACGAAAGGTATCTTGTCAGGTGAATAACAGTACCCACCAGCCCAACTATTCACAGGGCGAGATCCCTCAAAGGCGGGTACATATTTTGATAATACAGGATACAGACTATTCTCATAATAAGCGCTTTCTGGAACCATCATCTCATCAGTTTGGATATACTCGTATTTCCTACCAATCTTATCCCCGCATCCAATCCAAAAACCACGTTCCTGAAGTTGTGGTCTGAAATAGATACCTGCGGATGGAAGAATTGTGAAAGGGATGCATCCCATTTCATTGAAACCCTTAGTTTCTAAAAATTCTGCGAGTTTAGAATTCTCCTCTGCGTGCAGAACAAACATCTGTCGTTTCTTGGCTTTAGTCATACTGTCAATACCAACTGGGTCTAAGAGTTCATTTGACCAAGCACCCGTTGCAAGAACTACGGTCTCTGCCCTGAAAGTGCCTTTATCAGTTACAACACCAGTAATGTGTTTCTTCTGCCAGACAAATGGCTCGCCAGGTAGATCTAAAAGTGGGTCAGCTTCAAGAAGCAGTTTCTCAACATTAACACCGAATTTGGGCTTCACATGGGTTAATTCCTTGAAGGCATCAAAGTAGTATTCAACAAGTCTAGTTGGATCAAGAACACCGCAATCTTTTCCGAATAGTCCGTAAGATATCTCGTGCAAGTTCATTAATTCTGCTGCTTCATCATCTACAAAATCAACATCGAGCCCTGGTATCATTTCTTTGAGTTCTTTTTTGTTGTAGATCTTATAAGAAATCCCTGACTTCTCCATTCGTTGCATCCAGACTTGAACGCTCTCATGTTCAAACTGCTTTTTACTTAGAAGCCAAAGATAGCCAGTTTTCTCAAAGAGAAGATCATGACCTTCATCCTGAACGTGTTCAAAGTATTTGATGGATGTATCTGTAAGGATTTGATTTGTAGATGAAGCAAACATATTTCGCACAGCCGCTGCGCTCATTGCAGTGTTTGCTTGGCCAGCAGCTAAGGTTCTATCAACGAGGAGTATTTTCTTGTCAGGATTATTCTTCTGCATATAGAAAGCAGTAGCAACACCCAGAACTCCAGCACCTACAACAATGACATCAAAGGTCTCTTCACTCATGATAGAAGCCTCAAGAATAATCACGCGATGCCAAGATGTGACCTAAAACATTTACTCTGTGCACCTATTTTCATGTTTCATCAATCTGAACCTTGAGGAGGGACTGTAAGCTGCAACCGGTCATTGAACATTTGATTTAGGAATATTCGAGAAATGATAAGCCCAACAATCACTGAAGCTAGAAATATCATGATGAATACTACAACCTGCAATAGAGCTGCAACAATTGGATTTACACCACCAATTATCATTCCGCTCATAAGACCTGGAATGCTGACAATGCCTAATGACGCATACCTATTGAGATTAGGTAATAATCCGCTTTCGAGTGATTCTTGGATTGTTAGTTCTACAGACTGATATGGTGAGGCACCTAACGCCAAAGCAGTTTCAATCAAGCTTCGCTGTTTCTGTGCGTTAGACCACATTCTATCTATAACCAAACTTGCGATTGTCATGGAATTCCCGATTACCATACCTCCCATAGGAATTATATACTCGCCAATTGGTTCGACTACACCAAGCAGGACGGATACACCCATAACTGTTAGAGACCCAACTAGGATGGCAGGGAGTGTGACTTTAAAGACACCTGGGACCTTTTCGAGATTCGCAGCTGTTGTATATGC
>JABCSP010000075.1 GCA_018238825.1 Candidatus Thorarchaeota archaeon
ATGTTGTTGGGATCCAGTTCATACCTGTAGGCCTTATTGGTCAACATTCAGTTTCGGTATATGGTCTTGTGAGGAGCTTAAAAGCCCATACAAAAATGAATGATCTTTATTCAACTATTGGTTTCATTGATGTCTAGGTTCGTCCAGGATTTGTGTAACTGTTGACAACCTCAGCACTCAAGTAAATAAAATATCGCCTTATTCGATACACTCATTTGATTGTGAAAGGTATCTTTGAAAATGAGGTTCTAGAATAATGAGTCCACAGAAACAGTACTTTGAGGAACCGGTTGTTCGGGTAGAACTTTCGAAAGTCCGATTTCCAAAATTATGCCCAGTCTGTGGAGTCACTGCATCTATTCCTTCACGTATTATTCTTACTTCAGGAAGATCAAAGTTCATAAGTGGCTCAGGGCGTCTTTACAGAAACCCCCATCTTCGTGGAATGCAAAAATTTTCACAACCACCGGAGATGCGGAACTTGCGGATTTTTGTTTGTGAAGACCACTATGATACAGATGAAGGTGAAGATCGGTACAAATCCTTATGTTTTATTATTGATGGTTTTACGATGTTCCTCTTCTTCTTTGGCCTTCTCTTTCTTGGTGATGCCTTTTCAAGAGGAAGACCACTTCCATTATGGTCTGTGGCATTCTCTGTACTCTTTGCTATTTCATTATTCGCATCCTGGATTGCTTTTCGGCCAAAGGCTCTCCAACGGGCGGTAAAGATAGTTGGATTTGATTCAAGTATGCAAAATGTCCTACTAGCTTTCGAAAACAAATCATATCAAGAAGCTGTCCTTCAGGAGAATCCAATGGCTTCTGAACTTATCAGCTGGATAATTAAACCTGGGAGTTAGAAAGAGTTAGTAAATAAAAAATCAAGAAGAACTCATGTTGCTTCCAACATGAGAACTTCCTCATCAGGGAACATACCTTGCTAATTATGAAAATTGGGTTGCAAATATAGCGGTTTTACTTCCATTGATTGGTGAAACTGCTCAATTCTGGCCCAGTCTAGTATTTTATTCACTCTATCCCGATAGTCCATTTTTGACCATTTTAAATTCAAACCCTGAAACATACTCGGATGGAATACGTTGGTACACAGGAGCGGGTGTCGATTATGGGTGCAGTTTGCTGACAGTATTGATCCATGGTGAATATAGTGACCTAATAGTTGGCGAAAGTAGAGCTACGCTTGCTTTTGCAAATTCTGCACCTACCTTCCTAGACACTTGGCATAATGCTCTAATTAAGGGCTCTACAGCAACTTACCCAAGCGTAGACACTTGGTTGAGTGTTGATTACGATTCTGATGGAGATGGACTAGATGATGATATGGAAACATACATGTATGGAACTGATTGCAATGACTGGGATAGTGACAATGATGGACTCTCTGATGGACATGAAATTCTTTACCATGGTACAGATCCATTAGATTCAGATACTGATGATGATAATCTATCAGATGGGGACGAGTTCCAATACGATACGGATCCACTTAATCCTGATACAGATTCAGATGGACTTCTAGATGGAGACGAGGTCAATATCCATGGTACTCTTCCCACAGCATGGAGTACAGATGGTGATATTCTCAGTGATGGTCAGGAAATTGCGTGGGGTTATCTTCCCTGTGATGCCACCGACCCAATTAACGCACCAGGGCTTATCTACATTGCCAAGCAGATCAATGGTGTAACAGGGTATGTTCGAGCAAATCACTATACTGCAATGGATTATGTCAAGGTCTATGTAAAATACAAGAACAGCCTTGGTTATTGGACATCATATTTCTACGCTGGAACAGATTCAACACCCTACTATAACGGTGATTATTATGTGTCTTGGAGTCTTCTCCAAGGGTATGTTCAAATGTGTGTAAAAGTTAAGGCATATAACTCAGGTCATCTCTACCTCGGTAGCGATTATCAATATGTCACATTGCCAGGAAGTGGTGGTGGCGGTAAACCTGGAGGAGACCCTGTACCGGATTAGTCGGAAGTGTTATCCGAGAAATTCATCCACTTACTCTCAAGAGGTTGATTCGAGTCATGAAACAGTGTCCAGTTCTTCACATCAAGAAGTCATATCTGATGCTCATACTAGTCATCATTGGAATGTTCTATCAAGTAGGTTCTCCTTCGATACTTGCATCCGCAAGCGTGGTTGATGCGCAAGAAACAACAACTTGGATTGCAATGGAACAGAACTATACTGATGCAGTATTCAGTGATGTTGCATTTCTCAATGCAACCCATGGATGGGTTGTAGGCAAATGGACTGAAGGAGTTTCAGGTAATGGTATTATCATGCATACTGCTGATGCTGGAGAAACATGGCAGACTCAATTGAAGAATGGTACTGAACAAAGATATTACCGAATTGACATAATCAGTGAGGATTCTATCTGGGTGGCAGCTTGGGGTGTCCTCTATCACTCATCTGATTGTGGAATAACTTGGGAAAAGAATGTAATTGTTGATGGTCAGAACTTGATGGTTTTCGTAAAATTCATTGATGAGTATACAGGTTGGACCGCAACCAACAATACACTGTTTAAAACCATTGACGGTGGAGAGAACTGGATCACTATCGCAGGGTGGACTTTTGATGATGTACCTCGGAATATGCATTTTTCTTCAGATACAGAAATTTTTGCTACTGGTTTCAGAGGTATCTATCATAGTGTAGATGGAGCTGATACATGGACACAGGTGTATGATTATGGTGGCTGGACTCTCTCGATGTTAGATGATGGTGCAGGATGGGCAGTTGGTGATGGACGTCTGATGCATACATCAGATGGTACTGATTGGACACAACTACCAATCCCAGGACGTACACCGTTTCTTGGATTCACATTACCTTACCTCACCGATATTCTATTCATTGAGGAAAATGGATGGATTGTAGCAGGCGAGATTCCAATAATGCACACTCCAGATGGAGGTAGTACCTGGTATGCACAGAGTGTGCCTAGTCATATCAATCGTCGAATGATGGCTCTTGATTTTCTGAATAGCACTTATGGATGGGCAGTTGGTGCTGATGGTGCGATACTAAAAACAACAAGGGGAACGGATCTTGGCTCACGTCTATGGAATGGAATGACTGATCCTCTATTCCTCACTATTGTAGGGGCTTTTGCTGCAGTAGTAGTGATAGTCAGTGGGGGTTTCATTCATCGAAGACGGAAGCGAAGAGCGACTCTTGTCCGTTCAACAGACAAAGTAGAGAATACTAGTGTTGAGTTGGAGTAGTCATTTTCTAATATCTTTCTTTCAGTGTTCTTATTTCGCTGGGAGTGCTATCTTTCTTTTTCCATCACGTTTCAATTATGAATCATCTAATCTCATTTTGTTGTTGATTTTGAATTATTGCTGTTCCGGACTTGATTGGGCATACTCGATCATAGAATTGATAACCTATGAAACAGAGTCAACTTGGCTTCAGTGATGTGAAATACTGGTCACTGACATGATGGCTCTCATCGCATCCTTCTCCGGGCGAGTCTATGGTCTTAGAGCTGCCGCCCTCAGAGCTCGGTGACTGTAAAGTGCTCGCGTGATCTCATAGGTTCTTCCTTAGACTCTCTCGCAATGCCAGTGCCCATCTCACTTGCTTCGCAAATCTTGTACTCGACTTCAATACCCGAGGCTTGAAATGATACGAATACTTCTCGATCTGGTCCAGTACGTTCAGCAACTTCACAGAGTCAATAGTACCAGCCAACTATCCACTCACGAGCACTTCTACTGTATAAAGTGCGAAGAGCACTTTCATGCTGATATCAATGTAGCAAGGAACATCATTCAAGATTCCAGTGCCGCTCCTTGAAGGACAATGTCCACTTTACAATGAACGGTTGTAACAGTTTGAGTGTGTCTAGGACTATAAAGAAAACTAGAGATGGAAAGGTCATTAAGAAAATGTTGATGGACCTACCTAATGGCGGTCCATTACAACTAGAATCAAAATATCTTAGAGCTTGAGCTCAGCTTCACTCTTCCAAAGACCATGAATATTGCAATACGAAGTTGCCATCAGTGTCCCAGATTTTTCATTCTTGAAGACGAATTTTGCTACTGGCTCACTGTATATTCCACTACTATCAGGTCCCTGAGCTGACTCTCCATGATGATCAAAGGTGCAGTAACCAATCTCAACTGGAAACTTCTCTCCTTCCGGCCAGAAGAAAAGGTCCATCCATTTGATGTGGTGGTTTGTTGTGTTAGGGTGAGCAATCTCTTTACCCACAGTCACCTCAACAACTGCAACACCGTCCTTAACCTCTTTGATATCAATCGCAGGTACGTGTTTCTCACTCTTCCAATCTGCAGTCTGTATCCATTTTTTGGACATTTTTAGCTACCTCTCAATAGAAAATATGTGGAGTCTGATATTCAAACTACGCACTTCAGAGAAATACGTAAAGTCTGTTAAAATACTTCTCTTAAGACCGTGAAGTAAGCTTTCTAAGCTGCTTTATTGTTCTTTTTCCTTTTTCCGTTAGTGCATAGTACGTCCTTTTTCTGTTATCAAATGTGCTTTCTATTCTGGTCTGAGCAATGAGACCTGTACTTCTAAGCTCTGATAGATGCTGATACACACTGGGTATCTTAATGGCTATACCAAATTCTTCTTTCAAATTCTTCCAAATCCCGTATCCATAAGATTCGCCTTCCAATAAAGTCTGGAGTATTTGTTGTTTGGTTCGACCAATTTGAGTTGTAAACTTCCTATCTTCTACTCGACTGAGTAGGTGTTCAAGCTTGGATTGTCCTTTGATTAGGATTCGAGCTATCTCTGGATACTTTAGACCCATTCCTGTGACAACGCAAACAATTGAGTCTGAGGAATTTATCTCATTAGACTGCAACAGCTGGTGCAAGGCCGCAACTGGAGTTGCTGATGCCGGTTCAACGAATACACCCTCAAGTTTAGCAATTGACCCAACTGCATTTAGTGTATCCTTATCAGACACCGAAAGAGCAAGTCCATTAGACTCTCGTATTGCCTTCAGAGCAGTATGTCCGCATGATGGATTTCCCACACCGATATCAAGAGCAATAGTGGCTCCACTAGATGTTGGGATGATGTTTTTCGATTCGCTCATAAATGCCTCTACAATTGGAGCGCAACCTGCAGACTGAACTCCCACGATTCTGGTTTCTATATCATCCAGAATACCAATCTCTTGCAACTCTCTCAATCCTTTCCAAATCAAAGAAAGATGTCCGCCGTTACCCATTGGAACCAATATCCAATCTGGTGCATTCCACATGAGTTGTTCACAGATTTCGAAGATAGTGGTTTTGACACCTTCAAGAAATATTGAGCTATATGCCTTGACCACATAGCTATGATGCTTTTCTGCATCAGCTCTTGCAAGAGCTTCTTCATGGTTTTTTACTACAGTAACATTTGCACCATATGCAAGTATCTGGTAGAATTTTCCCATGTCTACATTGCCTGTTTGCGCGATGAAGACGTTGCTCTCTAACCCAGCTCGTGCCGCATAGGCTACAAGGGAAGCTGCAAGGTTTCCAGTCGATCCACAACATAGAGATTCAAACCCTCTCTCTTTGGCTACTGTCACTTCAACAGCTGTTCCTCGATCAATGAAAGAGCCGGTTGGGTTGGTGGTTTCATCTTTGAGATACAACGATTTTAATCCAAGATGCTTCGCGAGTCTATCACACTTGTGAAGGAAAGTTCCACCTTCACCAAGAGAAATCGCCTTAGAGGGAGTTGAAACCGGTAAGAGTTCAGAATACTTCCAGATGCCTGGTTTTCTGAAGCGTAATGATTTTCTAGTTACAACTTTTCTTATGGCATCCAAGTCATATCTTATCTCAAGAAAACTTCCACACTTTGGGCATACTCTTTCGCGAACATCATCTTGAAACTGTTTGCCACATTTTGTACAGACAAATGATGATACAAAGGACATAGGAAATCATGCCTATATATAGGCTCAAAGTTATATATCCTGCTAATTCTTGAATATACATCGGTGAATAAAATGGAAATGGAGTACTTTCGTCCTGCAGGGAAAAATTCTGCTGTTAATCTAGCTCTGCTTGCTATAATGACTGCACTTACAACAGTTATGACTCTCGTAATCCAGATTCCATATCCTGGAACAAGTGGCTATTTCAATCTCGGAGATACTATGGTGATGCTTAGTGGTCTTCTTCTAGGTCCCGTTGGCGGCTTTTTTGCAGGGGGCGTTGGATCCGCCATAGCTGATGTGGCTAGTGGATACACTTTCTATGCTCCTATTACATTCATTGTCAAGGGTTTAGAGGGTATGGCAGTGGGGTATTTGGGTTCCCGCGCACGAGAACATGTCAGAGTGAATGTACGTGATATCATTGCAGTACTTGTGGGAGCTGTCATAATGCTGACAGGATATTTCATTGCTCAGGTGATTTTATTCGATTTTGCAGTAGCAATCGGTGAGCTTGTAACGGTTAATTTAGCACAGGTTGTAATTGGTGGTGCTGTGACATTATTGATTGGTCCTACCATTCGGTCTTACTTACGCACAATCAACTATGGTGATCCTGGAAATTTAGTTGTACCATCTTCTGAAAATTCATCAAATGAATGAAGTTTCATCCGGTCAGAACGGTTTTTTAGGACCAATATTATTACAGAATTGACACTCCTGAGTGTCATCCTAGCTCTTGAAAAAGATGGACGGCCTATAAATGACCGACAAGGACAAACTCAAAATCGATCAGAATCGCTTGAACGAAATCAATGATTTCCTCCTCAAGGATGATAATCCTCTCATCACGAATCTTCTAGATTTGATTGAGAAGCATGGTGGAGTTGACGAGATTAATAAGAAGGCAAGAGAGGCTCGAAAACTCGATAATCTTATGGCATCACTTGATGCAAAGAAATCTCCCTACCTCAAAGATCTTCAATGGTTGCAGGAACAGCGTGATAATGATGCGTTCATCACAATTCCTGAATATCGACAGAAGATACTTGGTGATGAATCGAAATCTATGAAATTTGATGATAGCTTTGCAATCACTCTTGAGATTAGTGCATGCCAGTACTTCCCGTGGCTCATAGAAGAGGCGAAACAGGCAATTGAGAAGGGTGAACTCATGCCTGGTCGTTTCATTCGGGTACGCAATATGGTTGAGCAAACTGCAGATAATGATATACTTGCCTTCGCTGCAGGAATGCAAATCGTGGGTTCATCATATGTTGAAACTCTTGATACAAAGGGAACATCTCCCGGTCCCGATGGCGCACCAGTTAATGTTCACCTTGGAGGTCCTGCTACAATAACTGGATACTTTGGTGGTGTTGGAATGCCTAACGAGTTTCCATTAAAGTGGGCAGATGAATATCTCAATTACTATACAAAATATGGCATAACCCAAGTGCTCAACGTTAATCCCGGCAGCGTGCTAGTTGGCTATATGATGCACAAACTAGGAATTGATATGGAATTCAAAATTTCAGTGTATATGGGCAATGATAATCCCTATGCTTGTTTGTGGACTCTATTAACAGCTAAATTGTTCAGTCGTGATGATGGGACCACCCCACTCATTGGGTTTAACTTAGCTAACAGCGTAAACAATGAAACTATCGAACTTGCAGCATACATTCGAGGAGACTTTGGCTTTGAAGATGTTGTACGAATTGAACATCATATTACTGAAACCTACAAGTCTATTGTTCGGCAACCCTATGATAGACTACCAGAGCTTCTTGAGTTAGCAGATCATGTGAAGAACATCAGTGCTAAACATGAAGGCGCAGTTCCTGAAATTGATGCCTCACGAGATTATCCAACTGACATATTAGATTACTTCCGAACGAAGGAAGATTTGATCGAAGCAGGCCATATGCCTAAAAAATTGATAAACTATCTTGACAAACATCATGCTCTGAATAGGACTGCTGAAGAACTCACTAAGCGAGGTCTGACCTTCTTAGCTGCACCAAAGCTACATAAAACCTAGTCTGAATAGACTATGAAAAAAGAATGAAGAGGAGAACCTCTATGGCTCTCCGTTGCCCGAAACATACTTAATCTTGGACATTGCGTTCAGGATTGATGTTCGGTTCCTGCTTCATCGAGGTTGCATCTGGTGGATCTAAGAAGACCCACGAAAACGTCTTACGTCCTCTCCACGGGCGTTTAACGTCCCGTCCAACTGGCGGCGACGGTAGAGCGCTTCAGAAACTTGGTTCTCGTTTCAGAGTTTCTCTACAGCTGATGATTCCTCTTCTGAGTATATAAGGACCTACAGGACTGGTCAAATGAACATCTAAGGAGTGTCTAACTTTGGGCAAGTTAATAGCAGCTGTTTCATACCCTACATATCTGGTTGGAAAATATCGTCGTACATGTTCTGAAGCAGAGTCTTGTGAGTTTCTTCTTCAGTAGCAAGTGTTTCAAAGACAGATCTGTGTGTGCCACTACCGGTAAGCTCTGATAGAGCCTTGTAGAAACTGTTTGCTGCAGCTTCTTTCTTGATAGCAACAATGAGCACATCTTGTGGAGTTGAATCCGATTTCAATGGAATGTCTACAAGATACTGACTCAGGTCCATCTTCTCAATCTCTTCAACAGTGTCACATGTGAAGGTATCACAAACACCCGCATCAAGGGCTTCCTTTAGTTTCTCCTTGTGAGCTACTTCTTGGTGTGCTAACTCGTGGAGTAATTTTGCTGATGATTTGAATTTTGAATCCTCAGCGGCTTTCATGTAAAAGTCGTAAGCTTCTTCCTCTCTTTGTATGGCGAGGGAAACCAATCTCTCGAAAGTTTGTTGGACATTAACCATTGTTATTCCCCAAGGTTTGAAACATGGCCAGTCGTTTTAATCCTGATGATATAATAACAATTTCACAGGAAAATGTTTTTCATTTGGTTTCTAACAAAGCGGCTGTTAGGCAAATAAGATGGAAGAAGACA
>JABCSP010000076.1 GCA_018238825.1 Candidatus Thorarchaeota archaeon
AAGAACAGTCTTGCCAGAACCTGGTGCTGCTACTACATGAAGTCTGCTATCATTTAGATACTCTTCTAGCTCCATCAATACTCTAGCTTGATAGGGACGCCAAGTTGCGGTGAACCTAACTTCCTCAGGAAATGTTTTCATTGATTTATTGGTGCTCAATTAGTAGTGACCCCTTGTAGAGAGCTAGATTCCTTATGAGTGAAACTCTTATCGCGGAATAATCCTGCGCGCATATTAATAGATTGCATGGAACTGATACCTACCGTCCAATTGAAACATTACAGAATGAACAGACTACTGCTTTTCCATCTTTCAAATCTTCAACATTCGCAATTGTCAATGGAGAGCCGCATAGGGGACAGAGCCAAGCACTTAGTCTTTCCCTGAGGTCATCTATTGCTGGAAGGATCATTGCTTGATCTTCTCCAGACACCTGGATTGTACAACTAGCTCCTTTTTGGCCAACTGGGCCTGACACAAGTATCTTGACACCAATGCTTTTTCCAGTATACTTTCCCTTTGCTAATCCTGCGATTGATGCGTGAAATACACCATCCTGTTCATCGCTACTACTTTCCACTTCGTAGAAATTAGCATCTTCTATGATTCTCAAAGATTTTTCAAACATCTCCTGAGCAGTCCATTCTTGAACCTTCACAACTATTTCTCCACATTCATGTTCCTTCAGTTTTAGTGCGAATTCTTCAGGATCGATTTGATCAGGAAGAAGTAGGTCGCAAACAGAGCGTATGACAAATGGTTTAGTTGTCAGCGTATGGGCTGCACCTCTCTCATCTATATATGACACTCCTGCAATTATCTCTCCTCTTACACAATCTTGAGTTGGCATGAAGTCGAAGGTTGGACTTCTAAATCCCTTTGGTTCAATCTTAGGGAAGTGCTCATCGTCATCATCACTATCTAGACGAAGGGCTTCGGATGGATACGAAATGAGAAACACTTTCACATCTGTAATAGTATATTGTGTTTCATTCAGAACTTTGACCTTGAAGCGCATTCTATTCCCAATGAATTCTCCACCTCTCAAGGCTTTCACAGCGTCAGGACCTCGTGTAGAGCGGCTACTTGCGGCTGAGAGAGAGCGGGCAACCCCTGGGATTGGTTTCTTGTATGTCCTCATAGTTTCGGAAGTGTAGTATCTCTTTTGATGTTCTGACGACGCTGTTCGGGAAATCTCCTTTCTCATATACGAAGGCATTCTCTCAGGTCCCTCAGAGTTTTTGTATTCGTCTTTTGATTTTTTACAAGCAGAATAGACACAGATAACCAGAAATGCTATTGCCAAGAAATACGAAATTGCTTCGAAAAAATATGATTGTGTTACTTGCATTTCGATGTATTCCTCTTCATGGAGTTACACTTCAGTTACGTGAGTGTTGACTCCCCTCTATAGATTTCTTCTACATGAACGGTGATATAGGTTTTCCCCGACGTACAGAACTGGTCAGAAGATTATCACAACTAGTAGAATTCCTATAATAGTGAGGATAGTTCCAAATCCAACATTCTTGTTTACGTCCTCTTTGAGATATATGATTGAAAGTGGAGCTGTGATGACTGGAGACGATGCTATCAATACTGATGTTATAGTTGCTCCAATAAATTTGATTGCGTAACTGTAGACTATGAGACTGAGCCCAATTCCAATGAGTCCTGTAACCATTGCAATTCCTGATATTCGTCGGGACGGCAATCGCCTTCCACTTCTTAATGAGAATAAGAATATCGGAATAAAGATAATCGATGCAACAAGTATCCTGAAGTAATTTGCTTCAGCTGCTCCCACCGAAACCACACCAAATTGAAAGATGACATCACTTGCAGCCCACATTATTATTGTCGTGAAAGCAAAAATGAGACCTATCTTACGATCTCTATCAGTCCAACGTTCATTGTGTACGTTATCTTCAGCATGCTCAGATCGAGCTATCAAGGCAACTCCGATTACCACAATAAATACTCCCAGTACACGTTGGGGTATGACCGATTCTTCAAGGAACAATGCAGCCATGAGATAAACCACAAGGGGATAGCTCATTACAATTGGGAATGCCCTAGCGACACCTATGCGTTCTTGGCTGAAGTAGTACATTGTGTCTCCAATAACGATTCCAAAAATCATAGATAGTGCGAGCGGAATCATTGAATATGACGGTACTGTGACATAAACTGTCCCTGTAGTTCCGACAGCAAAGAGGTACGCAAGTGGTAAACTAACCCAAACACGCGAGATGACAATATCAAGCACACTAATCTCATTGTCTATCTTTCTGTAGATTACGTTTGTAATTGCAAATAGTATGGTTGCTGCAAGTGCACAAAGCACTCCGATTGCGTATGGGTCTAGGGAAATCTGCATGACTCGGTTTTATGTGGAAGGCTACCTAAAGGCTCTATCTACATGTAGTGACTCCAACAGAGCAGTCTTCTCTACTAGAGAAGTTGCCCGAGTAATCTAAATCCATTCCACTGAGTGATTAGCAAATAGCTTCCGAATCCACTGATGACCAAACTCATACTCGATAGCAAAATGTCCATCATGGTCTTTGACAACTTTATCCGGTCGTGAGTTAATTTCCTGAAGTTCTCTCTCATTGTTTTTGGCAATCTGAACGATAACATCCTCGTCGATTACAAAGGGTGTTTCTCCCAGTGCCTTTTCTGTGAACATAGGTATCTCACGAATTGGAGTAATGTCTAGGTGAGTTATCTTGTTGTTTGATAGATCTATCTTTCCAATCCTTTTGAGTGATGACATCGCACTGAAATCGAAAGAGGTCAGATTGCAGTTTACTAGACACAAGCTATCAAGTGAATCAAGGACCTCCACAAATGAGAAATCAATTTCCAGTTTCAGATTATCACTGTAGCATTCTGAAATTTCAAGTACTTTCAAAGGGACTTGTTTGGGAAGAGTGACTTTGTATGACTTTGTTGGATTCTCTGGTCCTATGTCTCCCATGTAGACGCTCTCAAGATTCTTACATCCCGAGAGTGCGGTTAGGTCAATCTCAGAAACATCAAGTGAATAGAGACCTACGGATCCAAAATTAGGCATGGTGTTGAGTACTTCAAGCCCCTTCAGATTCTTCACTGGACCCGCAATAGTTACAGAATGGAGGTTAGGATGATTTGCGAGAGGAGTAAGATCAATCTCTTTAATGCTCTCAGGATTTACATTGACCTCAAAACCAGTGAGTAGGTCGAGTTCTTGTATCCCCTCCAGATTGATATGTGTAAGTTCCGAACCCTCAAGGATTTTCAACATTAGTAAATCTTTCAACTCCTTTAGAATAGAAAGTTCAAATGATGTGTCGTCAAAAACTTCGATATTCAAAATTTGAACATGTGGAGCAGCTGCTACAATATCCTCTACGACCTCTTTAGTGAGTGAGCCAGAGTATGTGAATCGTGATAAACCCTTGATGGATTCTTGTCGTGCTTTTCGTTCAGGAGTTAAGGTCTCATTCAATCAAAATCCTCTCCAGATATGATGATTCGCACTGGCATTAGGGCTTTTTATGTGTGTGGACTATTAGTGGGATGCACTAATTGAGTTAGTAATTCATAACAGAAAACATTAACATCATCTTGAGAATGAGCGAACTATCATCTATGTGGTATGGACTCGAAACGTTATGACGAATATTACGGATGAAATCGCACTCAGACTAGTAGAAATACAATTTTCTGTGTTACCCGAAGCTGAGTGGTTAATGGGAATTACTGATTTGAGCTATTTCCCAGAAATAGGGTTTTCCTTACCAATCCCGTTTGATGTTAGTGATTTCGAAAGTGGTGAAGGAGAAGACGCTTTGCTGCATGCCTTGGCAGATTCCTCCGATAGTAACAATTTGTTTGCCTTCTTACCTGGACTCTTCTACTGTTCCTTACAGAACACAACAGTTGATGGAATCATTGTTGAGGTGACTGAGAAAAACCTTCTTGGAATGAAGCTTGGAAGCTTTAGACCAGAGGGTGTTCGAACATTTGACATAAGAAGTGGCTTAGCTGTTGATGAGCAGGGAAAAATACATTCAGTCGAAATGAGTTCTGAAACAATAGGCAAGTTTGCTACTGGATTATCAACTAAGATTGCCGAGTCATTGCACCCATTCTTGGATACAACTGGGACTCTCTCATTGAATAAGGTCGCTTATGCACGGGAAATTGAGATTGCTGGAAGTCTTGCTAAGATGTTACCCCTCCAAGGACTGAAGCGGGCTTACATCTCTGGGGCAATCTTGACAGGTCAGATGATGATGCTACTATCTGATATTGAATCTAATGGCTTCCAACCAAGAAACCAGATATATATTAAGAATTCAAAGTACCCAGAAGGCAAAGTAGTTGACATAAGATATCGCAGTACTGACGAGGTTCATGATTCTAGATTTATATCAGGGGTTGACTGTCCTAACGAGATTGACCTTGGACTGCAGTTGATGCGGCTTTCTTTTGCAAGAATGGTCGGTGATGGAAAAGAAGTGGATATTGAAGAAGCGATTCTTGATATTGTGAATCTCTTTCATGCAAAGCTTGGCGTCTTTCCCACTAAGGACCAGATCATGGAAATCATCTTCTCGGAGGAATTTCATTGACACAAAATTTCGAGAAGCAATACCAGAACAGTCTTGTTTACATTGAGCGAGAACTCAAGAGAAAGCAATTTCAAAACATGGTCTATTACGAGCTTTCCTCACTTCTGAAACCTGTTTTTGAAGCAGTAGTTGGCATAATACATGAGAATCAAACTGCACTAGGGGATGATGCAGATGAGTTTGCAGAAGCTCTATGCTTTGAAACTGGTTTCATGATACTTGAATATGTAGACATGGCATCAGCTCTAATGGATCTATTATTGGTTTCGAAATATATCGCTGGTGAAGCTGCAGTATCATATAGCGTGTCTGGAGTAGTTGATGTATTGGATAAAGAGCATCAAATCACAAGGATTGCGGCTGCATTCTTGGGTGGCCTCGTCTATTTGTTATTGTCGTCTTAGTAATCCGTGAAGTAGAATGTATTAATTGGGTCCATTCATCGGGTTCCCAACACTTTTTCAGGACCTAAGTCCCAATCAAATCTATACATTCGTCTTCAGTAAGGCGAAGCCTTTATATATTAACAATAGTGAAATTATAGCGAGGTTTGGGATGATGCAATGCTGTGAACTAAAATATAGTGAAATTCGAAGAAAGGATGTAGTCGACTCCAATGGGGAGAAAGTCGGTGAAGTTATGGACTGGATATTTAACTGCGCTGATAATAAACTCGACTTGAAGTGTATCGTGCTTGGAGGCGGAAGGGTTGAAGAACTTCTGGAATCCATTGGTGCACGACCTGATATTGACCCTGTGATTAAACTTGAAGATGTTGACTTTATCTCAGACAAAGTCTATCTGAAGGTTGACGGTGAGTCTCTGAAGAAAACCATTGACCCCGGAGTTTTGGCTGAAACCGATATTACTTTCTCAAAGCTTTCCGACATCAAGGTCATTGATTCTGATGATTTCAAGGTAGGTTTTGTTATTGACATCTGGTTTGATTTGGATAACGTGATGTGGTTGTTACTTGGCGGAGGTTTCTTGGAGGAACTACTTGAACGCCTGAAAGTTCAACCCGACATTGATCTTCTTGTCCCACCGCACTTTATAGAAATTCTCAACAGTAATGAGATCAAATTGAGTATTACAAAATTCCAGCTTAAATCCACTTGTGAAGACGAGTATAAGAAACTCAAGAAGCAGCTCTTAGCAGATGACCCTCATGATGATGCTCACGGTGCACGACTTAGACTTGGTACTATGAGAACCCGTACCTAAAGAGTGGAGAATGGAGAGCTTGCTAGCTCTCCTTCATGTTCTATTTCCAAGCTTCAATTATTATTGTTATCTAATCAGAAATCAAGAATCTTGCGAACGTTCTCTTCAAGTTCATCAGGTGTTACAAGTTTTACAAAGTCTACAGCTTCCCCCAAGAGATTTTTAGCTTTCTCATGGAACTCTTTGGGAACAACTACTAACACTGGGATATCATGCGTCTTAGCTGGGTAGAGTAGATCAATATGAAGTGGTATTGGTCTTTCCACCGCATCTCGTGATGGTAGTAATTTATGTAAATATGTAATTATGAGATTCACTTCGTCAGGTGCTAGATGAGATGCGATTTTTCCATGATTGTCCCATTCATTTCCCAGTGGTACTGTGCAGAATCCACTTGCTGCTAATTTTGTGAGAAGTATTGAGTCTGTTCCGTCAAAATAACCAATTGTTTTCATTATTATCAATTAGATAATATACAAACTATGGTTTAGAATCCTTTGGTTCAAAGTTCAGACTCTTCGTACCGGAGTTAGGGTTTCATTCATACACCATCATTCCATAATTAGAATCTATCAATGAAAAGACATCTAAGATGTGTGTGGAATAATAATTTACAGATATTGAAATAAGAATAAAAGAGCCCATTTTCAGGGCTCTCTATTTTGTGTTCTAGTTCCAAGCTTCATCAGTTGCTGGGAGTGTATCCTTTGGAGGTTCTGTTCCCTCGTGCTTCTTCACGATGTCAACAACCTCTGGAATCCAATCGAGACCGAGTTTCTTGATCTTCTCCATGGTCGGTACACCGTTTCGAGTCCAGCCACGTCGCTTGTAGGCTGCATCTGTTAGAAGTCGGTAACGCTCCTCTCTGAACTCTCTTAGCTTCTTGTTCTTCTCAGTGGTGTTCATTCCTGAGATATCCACACCGAACTCAATGAGCTGCTCATCATATCTTTCTACGCGTGACTCGTATTCCCAATCTGTAACTGGACCTGCACTTCTGTAGGGTATGAATGAGTCATGTAATCTGAGACCCTTGCCCTGTCGGATGTTGAAGATCCTCTGGAAGTTGTAGACCTTCTCACTCATGTGTATCAAGTCCTCTCCCTTTGTTGGTCTACCAGTCATTGCCTGGAAGAACTGGGCGTAGAAATCTACATGGCCAGGAACCTTGGCTGGTTCTCCGGAATCCGCGTTATCTGCTGGCACAACATCGTTCCACGGGAGCTTACACAATCCGTTAAGACCGAACCATGTTCGCCAGTTGGGGAAGTAGTGTAATGCCTCAGCTTTATCCTCGAAAGTGGGCATGTAATTGTGAACTTGGTCTAGGAAGATAAGCCAGGCTTCATCGTGTTGCGGGCCTTTCAATGTCAAGCCATAACCGCCTTGCTGGGCCAGACTCTCCTTGGTAACATACTCAGAATATTCGAGACCCTTGTGTTCCATTCCGATGTCATGCATCAATGTCTTGTCGACACCGAAGTTATCACCGAAATAGCCCTTGAGATAACGGGTACCCTTGCCAAAGTGTTCACCACCAAAGCCTTTGCCCTCTGCAATCTCGTGCATTACTACAAGTGCTTCCTCAGCAGCACCCCACTTCAACTTGTGACCTCCAGTGGCTTTCTCGTCAATGAGTCCCTCCTCAAAGAGTTCCATGACAAAAGCCATTGAAGTTCCAAATGATATAGTATCAAGTCCATACGCATCACAGTAGAAGTTCATCTCTGCAACCCAGTGTGGGTCAAAGACGCCGATGTTAGAACCACAGCCTGCAATGGTTTCGTATTCTGGCCCATCTACAACTACCTTCTTGCCCTTGTAGGAACCAGTCTTTGGAACGAATCCTTCTATGCAGTGTGAACAGTTGATAGCACATGACCGCCAGCAGCCATCCCAACCCTTACCGGAATTTGTGTAGATTGTTTCCCAGACATCACCAAAGAGACCCTTGGCTTCAGGGTCACTACCGGCTCTGAAGTTACGAGTTGGTAAGAGGTCGAATTCATCCATGATTGAGGGAAGATGACCAGTACCAAGTACTCTCATTCTGTTTTGCTTCGCGTCAAGCTTAAGGATACCACCACCGTGGCCGCGACCTGCTGCTTTGACACCATCTGGGTCTGCAGCATTGATCAGGTCCAGAGTGATTTTTGCGAACTTGACAACGATAGCTCTGATTTTCTTGTTCCTGAAAACGGTACCAATGCCACCACGACCAGCCTGTTTGTACCTGGGCATATTTCTGCGTATATCCCACCAAGAGAAGTTCAAACAACCCATCCATGCGTGCTCAGCACCAGGACCGGCTGTGACGACTGACATGTCCTTGCCTTCCATTTCGGTGTGCCGTTCACCAAGAATACGTGTTATGTCATAGGCAGTACTTGGTAAATCATTGGCATCATGAATCTCTATCTTACCATGATCACCATCAATGAAAATGTAAATATCATTGTCTGCCTTACCTTGAATCTCCATGGCATCAAAGCCTGAGAATTTCAAGTTCGGTCCGGCGTACCCTCCGACATTGGAGTCGATGGGAATTCCTGTCATGGGTGAGATTGAAGTGACAATACTCTTTCCCGCACCTGGATACTGAGTTACCCCACCTAATGGACCTGTACCAATACATATCTCATTCTCGGGATCATCCCATTTTACTATCCTGTCTTTTGGAAGACTGTTCCACATCAACCAGAGGTCAAATCCTTTTCCTCCAGTGAATGTTTCTTTCATCTTCTCGTCGACAGGTCTAATCTCAATCGTGTTGTCCGAGAGATTGACGTAGAGGGTCTGATTTGCATAACCCTTCTCAATCTTCGGAATGTTGTAAGTGAACTCCTTAAGCGCCAAGAATACACACCATCCATTTGAATGAACTTGTCTACTGTATCCGCTCATCTGAGCAGCACGTTGCCTGCGCGTGAGTCGTGCATTTGAGTCTTACCTTATCGACGTGAACAGTCATGCACTTGGGCTCAATAACGATGGAGCGTTTGAATTACGCATCTGGTCGAACTAGGCGGAATACGCCATCTTCC
>JABCSP010000077.1 GCA_018238825.1 Candidatus Thorarchaeota archaeon
AGCAGGACAAGCAGGGCCGGGAGGTCCTGGTGGTGCAGCTGGATTTGATCCCTCTCAAATGGGAGCTCAGCCCGGAGCTGGACCTGCAACAGGTGATACTCCCGATGAAGATGTCGTTGATGTCGACTTTGAGGACATAGAATAGAACTTGAACAAACGGTGAACATCTTGGCTGAGGATAACTATTACGATCTACTTGGTGTTGAGAAATCAGCAACACAGGATGAGATTAAGAAAGCCTATAGGACTCTGGCCAAGAAGTATCACCCAGATCGAAACCCTGACGAGGCAGCAGGAGAGAAACTGAAAGATATCAATGCAGCTTACGATGTTATTGGGGACCCTGAAAAAAGAGCGAGTTATGACAGATACGGAACCGCAGATTCTCAAGGAATTGATATGAGCGGGTTTGGGGATCTCTTCAGTTCCTTCTTCGGTGGAGGTAGAGGTAGAGGTTTCGGAGGATTTGGCAGACGTGGCGGTCGTGGCAGAGCTGGTCCACCTCCTGGCCAGACCTTACGATTATCTATCAATCTTACATTCGAAGAAGCTTTCTTTGGTACAGAAAAAGACATTGCATTCACCAGAAAGATACACTGTGAAGAATGCAAAGGTTCTGGTGCTGCTGCAGGTAGTTCTCCCGTTACTTGTCCAACATGCGGAGGTCAAGGTCAAGTTGCACGTTCAATGGGCTTTCTGAGTGTTGCACAGACTTGTCCTACTTGTCAAGGAACTGGTGAAAGAATAGAAACTCCTTGTAAATCTTGTAAAGGGTCTGGTCTCAAAAATGAACGGAGTGAGATTCCTATCCCTATTCCTGCTGGCGTCGAGGATGGTCAAGGCTTACGTATTCAAAGAGGTGGAAATGCTGGACCTCGCCGAGGACCTCATGGTGACCTCATTGTAATATTTGCTGTTGAACCGCATGATACCTTTATTCGACGTGGTTTGCATATCTATTTGGAGCAAGATATCCCCTTTCCATTAGCAGTTACTGGCGGTGATACAGAAGTACCCACTATGTATGGCTCAAGTAAAATGAAGGTGTCCAAGGGTACTACAGGTGGTACTCTCTTCCGTATGAAAGGCAAAGGAGTGCACACATCTGACGGAAGGAAAGGTGACCAGCTTGTTCGAGTGCAGATTCAGATTCCTAAGAAGCTTTCAAAAGATCAGAAAGAATACCTAAGAAAATATTCTGACATTTTTACCTAGGATTCTCCGGTTTGTTTTGCTCTGACAAACCACTCAATGACTGCGAATCCCATCAGAACAATAACTGCAAAATAGAATTCGACTGCTCCCTCGGTAACAGAGGACACGACCCATGCAGCTATTACTGCAACAATGAAGGCGGCTACAAGTCTTACAAGATAGTATTGAAATCGGTCGTCATCCTTTTCTGTGTTCACATCTTGAACTCGCTCTTGTCCATACTCTTCTGCAATCTCCTCTGGTGTTCCAAGTTCTTTGAGGATTTCCTGAACAAGTAAATCAGGACTCTCCGAAGGTCTAATTTGTTGCTTGTGCTTAAACCCTTCATAGATGTGTGATTTTAGGTCTTCGAGCAGATCTTCAGTTTCAAAATTATCTGGCAACAGTCGTGAAGTCTTCTTGATAAATTCCTCAACTATTTGTTTTACTTCCTCATCAATCACTTTTTAGTCCCTCCAATTTTTCAAATATATCACCAACTAGAACTGTAAGATGTCGGTAGACTCTATCTCCCTCGCCAGTTAATACGTATACTTTCTTGCTTGGTCCTGACTCTGATTTCTCAGTATGGACATTAAGCAGTCTTTCCTTCCGAAGTCTGTGGAGAATTGGATATAGTGTTCCTTCCTTTACTTGAAGGAGACCATCCGTACGCTCTTCAAGCTCTTTTGCAATACCATAACCATGAATCCCCTCTTCATGGCGTTTCACGATTGCTAGGACTGCATATTGAAGAAGACCTCTTCTGATTTCAATACGCCAAGTGTCTTCAAAATTGGGTCCTTTTTGCAATGATCGCGCAATCCTCTCAGGTGTTCGGAATTAGAAAATACATGCTAGTCCTTAAGTTTGTTTATCTCAGACAATGTCAACATCATGACGTCTACGATGTATCAGTGCATTGAACTCTAGTCTAAGAGTTGAACTGTATTTCTTAGGCTCTTCAATTAATAGGTAGAAGAACGATGCAATGAATCGTAACACTCCACTTGCGATTAACATTATGAATACCGAGAGATACTCACTTCCAAAAGTTATGAGAATGACTTGCCCAAATATACCAGCTAAGAATGACCCAAACAGGTATACGATTCCAGTGAAGGTATTGAATACAGCAAGGTGTGCACCTCGTTCCTCTTCAGGAGCAACATCATAGATGTATGCGGTAATAGCATTCATTGAAGAAGCTATAGTGAATCCAGCAATAAAATTAGCAAGGTAGACAATCCAAATTGTCCATGCAAATGCATACATGATTGGAACAACGAATAATGACATTCTTCCAATTAGAATCAAAGGTTTTCGTCCCACACGATCACTCAATCGTCCGAATGGCACAGTAAATATGATAATTGACGCAGTCATCACTGCCGAGGCTACTGCTATCTCCAAGATCGAAGAACTTAACCAATCCCTTTGTACGACAATAAAGAAGGGCCAAGCCATTGACATAGCAAAAGAGAAGAAGACTGATACAAAGCTGAATTTACGAAAATCACTTGGCTGTGACAGGAGTCGATGCATAGGTGGGAATTTTCTAGGTCCCTTATCTGTTCGTGATTTCTCTTTTATTCCAAGTGAGAGTAATGATGCAAATATCCCGAATAATGCAGTGAGAAAGAATGGGAGATAGAACGCCTCTCTCCAGACTTCGACCGTGGGAAACAAAACTGGACCAAGGCTTCCAAAGGCAGTTCTTAACCATGGCAATATACCGGGCATTCCTGCTAGAAATCCGGAAGCAAGAGTTGCCAAGAATGATGCGATATTAGTAATTATGCCTAACTTACCAAGTTCGTTACCTCTATTTTTCTCTCCCATAAGCCCTCCAACAAGTGACAACCAAGTTGGAATTTGAATACTGAAGAGAATCGACTGGATCGCATACAACACTATCATATCGATGGGTGTTGCTGCCCACAAGAACAGGTAAACAAGGACAAGTCCCGACATTGTCCCAAATGCGACAAAGGCTTTCGTATGACCCACTTTGTCTGAAGCGCCACCCCAGATTGGTTGAAGGACTGTTGGTGCTACATTTCCAACACTCCTGAATGCGCCTAGTTCAGCGAAATTCTTAACCCCATACAAGTAGTTCTGCATATCAACGAGATATGTCTGGAGGAATGGAGCATGGAGTCCTAATGCAAATTGCGTAAGTGCCCCAACAACGAATGCCTTTGCAGGGAGCTTGGGCTCGTTAATAATTTCAGGGGCATCTTCAGACACTTTCGCAACTCCTTGGATATTTTGTGCTGACGGTCCTACTATTAACTCTAATTCTAACTGCTATACTATCTAGATTGGCAAACCGTCATTGTTATCTACGCATGTTCTAAGGTTCAATTATGCTCGATGAATCAATATATCGAGGGAGAATGGACAAGGTCCAGCTGAAATTAGAGGAGTCTGGTGCAGATTTTGCATTATTAACACCTGCTCCCAATTTCCAGTATCTTGCTGGATACGACTACCATATGCGAGAACGTCTTGTTGCGTTACTTGTTCGTCGTGGAGCAGATCCATTAATGGTCGTGCCTTCCTTTGAGGTGTCTGATCATAAATCTCATACATGGATTGAGGATTTCTTACCTTGGGCTGAAGATGAAGACCCGTATACAAAGATTGCCGATACGCTGGGTTCATCTGATGCGGAGTTCTCAGTTCTGCTTGACAATAGTCTGCCTCTTGGTATCTACTGGAACTTGGAGAAAACTCTTGGTAACTTTAGGAAATCCCAATCAATTACTCCTGCGATTGATAGCATGCGAATCTCAAAATCTGAGAATGAACTTGATTTGATGAAAAAAGCTGGTCATATTATTGATGACGCTGTTATTGGTGCCTTTTCTCAAGCACAGCTTGGAATGACTGAACTGGATGTCAAACAATTAGTCCAGCGTGAGGTTGTACGGCAGGGTGCTATACCTACATTTGCTGCAGTTCAATTCGGAGAGAACAGCGCACTACCCCATGCAGATTCGGGCTCTAGAGTTTTGAAAAAAGGTGATGTTGTTCTAATGGATTGTGGTTGCTCTGTAGATGGGTACAACACAGACATGACACGTGTGGGTGTAGCTGGAGAACCTACTGCAGAGCTTGAGCGCGTTTACTCAATTGTTCTCAAAGCAGAAGAAACTGCGATTGAGAAGATATCCTTAGGAATGAATTGTGGAACAGCTGATGGTATCGCAAGACGAGTCATTGAAGACGAAGGATATGGTGACTATTTCACTCACCGTCTCGGACATGGAATTGGGCTTGAGGTTCATGAGCCTCCGTATCTTGTGAGAGGGAGCACTCAAAAACTCGGTGAAGGTATGTGTCATAGTATCGAACCTGGAATTTACCTTGAGGGGAAGTTTGGAATTCGAATTGAAGATCTTGCCTGCGTTCGAGAAGATGGTCTTGAGGTAATAACCTACTCTCCAAAAGACCTCATAGTTCTAGATCTTTAATCCTCGGTGTCTTCAGATTTGGCGGGTTCTTCTTTATCCTCATCAGAAGGCTTTGACATTATTTTATCCATCTTCTTTTTGTCTTCTTCAGAGAGATTCTGCATCGCCTCTGTTGATTGCCTGATCATCTGAGTCATGATGATGGAGTAGACTGCAGGTAGTGCAGTATAGGTTTCTCCTCTCTCCTTGAAAACTTGGTCAGCTAGGTTTCTTGCTTCTTGCAAGGCCTCTTTACTTACCTCGCCTTGTCCCACTCCTGGACAATCTTTGCTGCTCAAATAGTACTTTTCTCCATTATATTCGAGGGGATAGGCTCTGCATGAGAGAGGTCTCGAGTAACGAATTTCACACCCATTTGCTTCTTCATTGAAGAATATGCATGCTGTCTGTTCTGGATCTTTCTTGAGTGGCTTTCGCATCAGCTCCAGAGAGATTAGATCTTTCTCTGATTCTGGCATCTTTAAACTAACACCCGGGAGGATATTCATTAAATATCCCTGAGTACTCCATCTTGTAAGATCGCCAAGAGTCACATCAATAATTGGTCGAATGTGACATGCCATTGTCGTACATTGTTGCTCAAGACATTTGAAATTATACTTAGATTTTTCTGCCATCTCACTCACCAAATTTGAATGTACTTTGAGCCTTCCTTCGGAGTGTCTTTAACACTTTCTAAATATCCATTTCTTTCATAATCCGACAGGTTTTTGTACTGTTATCCGCGGGACACACGACATCGGATAATTATCCTATCCGGTCTTGATTCGGAGCATTCAAAATGGCACAGGATTCTTGGTATGATAACGACGTCGACTACGTGATGAAACGTTTATGCACGAGTCAGAAGGGTCTGTCTAGCACTGATGCACAGGCTCGTCTTGATGAATATGGTCATAATGAATTAATCGCGACCGGTGGCATTAGTCCTCTCCGGATGTTTCTATCCCAATTCAAAGACCCAATGGTCATCATTCTACTTGTAGCAATAGCATTGTCTCTCTTTGCAGCAATGGTCCCTGGTTCAGAACACTCAGGTGGTGGATTTATTGATGCAGCTGTAATTTCTGCTATTGTCTTGTTCAATTCTATCTTTGGTTTCGTACAAGAATACAAGTCAGAACAAGCCTTGGAGGCACTAAAAGAAATGGCGGCTCCGAAGGCACGAGTGATGAGGGATGGTCTTTGGACAATTATCGACTCACGTGATGTTGTACCCGGCGATTTGTTGGGATTTGAACCTGGAGACCGCATAGCAGCAGATGGTAGGGTTTCTTATGCAGTTGGTCTTTCTGTAGATGAAGCTCCCCTAACTGGCGAATCAGTTGCAGTTCGGAAATCTGAAACAACTCTTCATCTGAAACGCCCAGTTGTTGGTGATATGAAGAATTGTGTTTTTCAAGGCACAGTAATTACAGCTGGTAAAGGACAGGCAATTGTAACAGATACTGGAATGAATACCCAGTTTGGTCTTATTGCTGAGATGGTCCAAGAGAGCGAGAAAGATATGACTCCTCTCCAAAAAGATTTAGAAGATCTCGGAAAGAAACTCGGTGCTGTTGTCATATTTCTAGTTATCATTGTATTTGCCGCAGAAGTCTTCCAGCATGTATCTGATAGTATCATGGATGAACTTCTTGTCGCAATTGCGCTGGCAGTTTCTGCTATTCCTGAAGGTCTTCCTGCGGTTGTAACAATCACACTAGCAATCGGAGTTCAACGAATGGTGCAGAAAAATGCTATTGTGCGTCGATTACCATCAGTAGAAACTCTCGGTTCAACTACTGTAATTTGCTCTGATAAGACAGGCACCATTACAAAGAACGAGATGACTGAGACTACAATCTTTACAAGCGGGACGACAATTTCAGTGAGCGGTGTGGGATACAATAAAACCGGTAAATTTACACGAACAAGCACTCCTTACGATATTCTTGCTGATCCACATGCTGTCAAGTTGATGGAGATCGGTCAATTATGCTCGAATTCTATTCTTCAACATGAACCTGGTAGTACTGATTGGACTATTATTGGAGACCCGACCGAAGGTTCTATTCTTGTACTTGCAGAAAAGGCTGGAATAACCTTTGATAGTACTCGCGCAAAATATACTGAGGTAACTGAGATTTCATTTGATTCTGCTAGAAAGCGGATGACATCAATCACCACTGATTCAGAAGACAAACTCATAGCTTTCTCTAAAGGTGCTCCCGAAGTTATTCTGCCCTTGTGCACTCACATCTATGAGAATAATCAAGTTCGCTCTCTCACAGAGAAAGAACGTGAAGCAATAGTAGAAATCAATGCAGGGCTTGCTGAAGATGCACTCCGTGTGTTAGCCTTTGCCTATAGACCTCTTGAAGAAGAAATTCCTGATTGGTCTCCTGAAAGAGTTGAGTGTAGTCTAATCTTTGTAGGTCTCCTTGGCATGATTGATCCTCCTCGAAAGGAGGTTAAGGACGCCATGAAAATCTGCAAGAAGGCTGGCATTCGTCCAATTATGATTACTGGGGACCACAAGTTAACAGCTCGTGCTGTTGCTCTCAAAGTTGGAATGATTCAACATGAAGGTGAGGTCCTTAGTGGTGCTGATTTGGATCACATGTCCGACGAAGATTTCAATGAGGCAGTCCTGAGATGTAATGTTTTTGCCCGAGTTGCTCCAGAACACAAGCTGAGAATAGTTAACGCCCTGAAGGATGCTAACGAAGTAGTAGCTATGACCGGAGACGGTGTAAATGATGCCCCCGCAATTAAAACAGCTGACGTCGGAATATCAATGGGTATCCGTGGATCCGATGTTACAAAAGAGGCATCAGATGTTATTCTCACAGATGACAATTTCGCAACAATAGTAACGGCAGTGGAAAAGGGACGAGAGATCTATAGCAATGTCAGGAAATTTGTAAGATTCCTACTAGCTGCTAATTTTGATGAGGTATTTCTTATTTTCACCGTCATCATGATTGGTCTTCCTCTCCCCATAACTGCAATACAGATACTCTGGTTGAATCTTGCAACTGATGGATTTCCCGCGTTAGCACTAGGTGTTGATCCTCCAGAAGAAGGTGTGATGGATCGCCCACCGAGAAAACCCGGCGCAAAGATGATGGATAGAGGTATGGCTTCATTCATTCTCATTGCTGGATTCGTGGCATTCCTTGCAGCGATTACAGTGTTCTTGTGGGGCTTGATAACCTATGGTGGCTGGATTCCTGGTTTCACTGGACCTGTTGTGAACTGGGTAACCGATATATCACCCATCACTGGACTTAGTTGGGCAACCGCTTTGACACATGCACGAACTGGTGTATTTGCTAGTGTTGTCACATTTGAATTGCTGTTTGTGTGGAACTGCAGAGATGAATATCATCCAGTCTGGAAGACACACATCACTCGTTCGAAAGTACTCATTGGCGCAGTAATGCTTTCAGTAGTTCTTACTCTGGCAACAATCTATCTGCCCTTCATGTGGCCCATATTTCAGACAGCACCATTAAATTTGGCTGACTGGGGAGTAATTCTACTAACAAGTCTTCCCGCATTACTGATTCCCCCTCATATCATCTTTGGCCATCATAAGGAAAAGAAGCAGGCACTGGACTAGGTTGGTAGACGCTTTTCAAGCCAGTCTTCCATATCACCCAGTACCTGTTCTTTTTCAGGTTCATCGTGCAGTTGATGATATAGTCCATCGTAGAGTTTCCAAGTTTTATCCGCGGATGAGAGTGCATCAAAGAACTCCTTACTCTTTTCTGGATCAACAAGCTTGTCATCACCTGCTTGCTGAAGTAGTACAGGTATTTTGATTGAGGCCGCTGAGTTGAATCCATCCCTGGAAGCTTTCAGCCCTTCAATACCAAATCTTGGTGTGACCAATTCAAAACGCAATGGGTCTGTTTCCATTTGTTTCACAACCTTCGGGTTTCGTGAAGCATCCTCATGGTTGACATCGCTGGGAAAGTATCTCTTTACATTTAGAAAGGAGAGAATATTTCCAGCAATTTTCTTTCCAAGACCTATCTCTAATGTCTGACTGACTGCTGGGCATTGGAGTATTAGACCATCAATTTCACGTGAGTATTTCTTAACATATTGAACTGCAATGAGACCACCGAGAGAAGAACCAAAGACGAAT
>JABCSP010000078.1 GCA_018238825.1 Candidatus Thorarchaeota archaeon
ATTATGAAAGCAATCACAATTGAATATACAACTGAGAAGAGTGTCCATTTCCAAGAGTTTGTTTCACTCTTAATGACACCAACGGTAGCCAAACAAGGAATGTAAAGCAACACAAAAATCATGAAAGCAACAGCTGTTGCAGGACTAATTAGACTCACAAGCGATGCTTGTATTGCTACTTCACCTTCAACTGCAAGTATTATTCCAAGTCCTTCGACAGCAATCTCCTTTGCAAGGAAAGCGAAGATGAGAGCTGCTGTTAGACGCCAATCAAAGCCAAGTGGAGCAAAGATTGGTTGAAATACATTGCCTAGTATTCCTGTAAAGGACATTGACACATCGGGATCAGCTCCAAGGAATCCACTAGGACCAAAAGCAGACATAAACCATAGAAGGATTGCTCCTAGCAATAAGTAAGTCCCAGCTTTCTTCAGAAAGACAACACCACGCTCCCACATATGAAGCACTGACTCTCTAACTGTAGGTCTTCTATAGATAGGCAGTTCTAAGATGAAAGGCTCTGGTTCTCCTTTGAAGAGTGTTTTTCTAAGCAGCCATGCTGTAAATATTGCTACAGCAATTCCCAGAAAGTACATGCTGAAGATTATTGAACCCTCCATTCCAACAAAGAAGGCTCCTGCGAATAGCACATAGACTGGAAGTCTAGCACCACACGATATGTAAGGATTAGAAAGGATTGAAATCATTCGATCCTTCTCACCTTCAATACTTCTACAAGCCATTATTGCAGGTACATTGCAACCGAAGCCGATCATCATTGGAATGAATGTCCGACCATGAACACCCATCTTTCTAAGAAGTCTGTCCATTACAAAGGCTGCTCTTGCAAAATATCCACTATCCTCAAGCAAAGATATTCCTAGAAACAGTAAGAAAATAGGTGCAAGGAAAGGTAGGATAAACGCAAAACCACCAAAAATTCCATCTTGGACTAGTGATTGAGCAATGATATTCCCCTCAAATAGACCTCCGGCTAGCTCACCAAGAGTTACAACAGCCATTTCGATTATAGCCATAAATACTCCTGAAGCTTCAATAGCAAACTGAAATAGCGCCCATGCTAGAACCATGAAGATTGGAATTCCCAAATACTTGTTGAGTAGAACTTTGTCTAACATGTCAGAGAATCCAATCTCAGTCTTTGTTTTAGTAAGACTCTCCTCAAGAAGGCTCTCGATTATCTTGTACCTTCCTTCAGCTAGTTTAATTTCATAATCATCACTCATGCAAGCACCTCAGATATCTTGGATTGTAGTTCACTCGCTAGAATCATATCAGAAACCTCCTGATCTTTTTCGAGGAGCTTTATCGCTAACCATCTGGGAGGATGGTTTGTTACGAGTTTAGTGTCTTCTTTGAGAACCTCGACTAGCTTGGAGATGATTGATTCTATATCGTTCGAATAAGTCACTGAACTGCATTTTGGTGATGTGGCAGCCTTTCGGATTGTTTCCTTCAGGTCGTCCATACCAACGCCCTTCGTAGCAACAGTTTCAACAACTGGGAGGTTCAATCTTTTCGAAATTGTGTCTGAAGAAATTGCATATCCCTTTGACTTTGCTACATCCATCTGATTGAGCACTAGAACCACATTCGTTTCTAGTTCCAAAAGAAGTAGTGTAAGGTAGAGATTCCGTTCAATATTTGACGCATCTACGATATTAACTACAACATCGGGTTTCTCTTCGAGAATATATGTACGAGATACAAGTTCATCCATTGCACGAGCAGTCAGGCTATAACACCCTGGAAGGTCAATCAGTTCATACTTCTCACCTTTGTAAGTGAACTTGCCAGATTTCTTCTCAACAGTCTTTCCGGGCCAGTTTCCGACATGCTGTCGTGCTCCAGGCACTAAGTTATTGAAAATGACACTCTTACCAACATTAGGGTTTCCAATGAGAGCAATTCTAACTGTCATTCAGTCGCCTCCCTTGATACGAAAACTGTGTCAGCTTCATTCTTCCTAAGGGTTAGTAGATATCCCCTCAACTTGAATTCTACAGGATCACCCATTGGAGCACACCGAATCATCTCGATTTTAGCTCCTGGAGTTAGTCCCATATCCATTATCCGTTTCCTGATTTGACCCGAACCTTCTACGCGTAAAATAGTTCCAGTGTCACCAGGATTTAACTTGCTTAGTTTTTGTTCCAGTATGACCACATCCTAAAATTAGATATGTCTTAAAAAGTTAGTCGTATCTAACTATATTATATATCTGCCTATCTGAAGTAAACCAGTCAAATAAGCAATATAACCGATGTCTATTAGATATCCTTAAATATGTTAGATAAATCTAACTCGTGGTCAGCAAGGTAACTACCTGTTTTGATATAGCATCCATTTAATCACAATACACAGTAGGCGAACAATCTATTGAATTCAATAATAGCAGAAACCAGTGTATCAGTTACTGAACAGAAACCAGATAGACTAAGATTGACCTCAATCAAGACTTCTGAAGAATGTATAATTCTAGAGGTTATTGATCATAGAGATACTGAGATTTTCCCAGATTCTGATAGGGAAGGTTGTAGGATTGGTCGCAGGCACCATGGTTGGCATCGTCGGTTTCACCATCGGCCGCATCACCGGTTTCATCGTCACCACCATCATCATAACGTTAGATGTCGTCTATTGGATATGGGCTTGGTTCCTGGAACAAGAGTGAAGGTTATTAATAATCAAAATAGAGGACCTATATTAGTCGAGGTTCGGGACTCAAAGATGGCATTAGGAAGAGGATTAGCCAGCAGAATACTAGTTTGTAAAATTTGTTAACATGAGTAAGATAGATAGAAATAGATACTAAAAAAATTCGTATCCTATTAGTCCAATGAATCAAAACATTCCTCTACACGCTTACCAGTCTTCTGAAATTCATAGAAATGCTGCAACCATCTAGGATCCTTTGGAGCTTCTGTCACCCATTCTGCAAATTCAGTTAGGCGTTTGGTTGTTTGAGGATGCATACGATGCTCAAGCGCACATGCATCTGTATCTGCTATCTTCTCGTCAACACCAATTAGTGTCAAGAACCACTTCATTACTTTATGAGTTCTTTCTAATTTCTTTGCAAGTTTACGCCCACGAGGAGTAAGTGTGATGTTACGGTACTTTCTGTAACTGATTAGGTCTAACTCATGGAGCTTCCGAAGCATGTAGGTGACACTTGATGTCTTGACTCCTCTCTTTTTCGCAATGTCAGTTGAGCTTGCAGAACCCCACTCGGTTTCTAGCTCATAGATTACTTCCAAGTAATGCTCCATTGCTTCTGTGATTTCTCTCAATAACACAACCTACCAAATCAGTACTATGTAGCCATTTAAAAGCATCTAACGCTGTTTATCAGGAGTTTCAAACTCATTTACTGTAAATCCTTACGGAGTCATGAGGTCATATGCTTCCAAGATACATATTGCTCAGAATCATCCAAATTATCAGACAGAATATCTTGACATTTTCCTTCACTCATCAGAAATATTCTATCGACCTGTGCATGCGATGACAACCGATGAGTAATAAGAATTACAGTTCTTTCTTTCGAGAGATCATTCACTAAATTCTGAATTGCATTCTCATTTATTGAATCCAGAAAGGAAGTTGGTTCATCTAGAAGAAGAATTGGTGTGTCTGCCATTAAAGCTCTACTAATAATAATCCTTTGACATTCTCCCCCGGAAAGCTTGTCACCTAGTTCACCAATAGAGGTGTCGTAACCTTTAGGTAAAGACATAATGAAACAATGAATTTGTGCTTTTTTTGTACACTCAATAATCCTATCCATATTAGCACTAGGATTACCAATTGCAATATTCTCCCGGATAGTGGTATCAAATAGATGTGAATCAGGAGCTACAACAGAGATCATACTGTGAAGGTCCTTTAAGCAAATGGATTTTATATTAACACCACCAATCGTTATTTCACCCGACTCAATCTCCCAAAATCGGAGAAGGAGTTTAAGGACAGTGCTCTTGCCACATCCACTATTACCAAGAAGAGCCACGATAGTGTTTTGTGCTGCTTGAAAATTAAAATTCTTTATGATGGGTGAACTATTTGGCGAATATGAGAAAGTTACATTCTTGAATTCAATATCAAATCTGTGAGGAAGTATTGAGGAACAATCAGGAGTTTCAATAATCGCTGGTTCTTCATCCATAAGATTGAACAGACGTTCAGCGGCAGCAAATGTTTGTGAAAGGTGATGAGACACCATACTAACTGCTGTAATGGGGCCAAACGAGCTTATGGTAATTATGACGACTATAATTATACCCTGGACACTCAAAATACCTGCTAGAACTCCTTCTGTGGCAACGATTAACATAACAATATCAGCCAAGAAAACTATCGCACCTACTAAACCTAATAAAAGACCTTCACGCGAAGCATATTGTTGATTGAGATGATTGATTCGAGACCCTCTTTCTGATATTCCTTGTCTTCGTATTTCACCCTGATTAAATTGAAGGATTGTCTTAAACCCTTGAAGTGAATCTGTGAGATATGCATTAGTTTCGACCATTTCACTTCGAATCTGATGTCCACAAGAATTAAGAAAACCATCCCAAGTCAGTGGAAGAATAATACCCAATAGAATTAGAAAAGGCAATAGAACAAATGGTAAGATTATCCACCATGTGCCAAGAAGTGTTAGTGTAATAACGGATACAATAGCAGCAATTGAAACTGGTGAAATAGTATGTGCAAAAAAAACTTCAATCAATTCGATATCGCTGCTTACTGCTAATCCTAAGTCGCCACTTCGTTTATCAATCAATTTTGCTGGTGTAAGTGGTTCCAGATGCCTGTACAATTCGGTTCGTAGATGAGCTAATAGCCGAAATGCAACATCATGATTCTTATTCTGCTCAACATAAGAACTAAGCGCCTTAATCCCACCAAGCACAAATAGCAATGAAATGTCCAACAAGGTGATTGATAAGGGTCCTTCTATGAAAACAGATGAGATTAGATACGCACCCCATACCATTAATGCAATATTGGCCAGATGGTTAAATACACCAAAAATAATTGCGATTACCATTAATTGGCGAACTGGACTAACCATTCCCAGTAATCGCCTTATTATTAGGAGTCTAGACATCCTATTTGTAGAATCAACTTTGAAAGATGTCTTAGTATCAATTTTATCATCCATCTTAAAGGCTCCACATTATTTCTCAATCATCATAGTTCTATACAATGGATCATTCATAGCTTGATCATGAAATAGTTCAGCATAGACCCCATCACGGGCGATTAGTTCATTATGTATTCCCTCATCAACAATAATCCCATCATCAATGACAACAATCCTATCAGAATCTAATATCGTGCTCAACCTGTGAGTAATGAGAATCGTTGTCTTCATCATAGCTATTTGCTTCAATGTTTGCAAGAAAGTCACTTCATTTCCAGCATCGATATTAGAAGTTGGCTCATCTAAGATAAGGATTGGAGAATCCTTCAATAATGCTCTCGCTATTGCAATTCTCTGTATTTGACCCTTTGAGATATTCTTAGCTTGTTCAGTTAAGCTTGAATCAAGTCTTCTAGGAAGAGAATTGATAAAATTTAGAATTCCTGCTTTTTTGCAAACAAGGTTTAGTTCATTATCTGTTGCAGAAGGTTTTGCTATAAGCAGATTGTCTCTGATAGAACCATAGAACAGGAATGGATTCTGTGGCACCATAGCAATTTGGTGTCTGAGCTCCTCTCGATTTATTGTTTGAATGTCACGATCACCAATTAGGATTTGCCCCGATTGAGGTTTGTATAGCATAGTGATAAGATCTGCAATGGTTGTTTTCCCAGAGCCACTCTGTCCGACAATAGCGGTGATTTTTCCAGTTTTCGCTATGAAACTCACACCGCGCAGAATAATTGACGTATTCGTGCCATACGAATACCAAACCTCTTTGAACTTAATATCATGATTAACTCCAGGTACACATTTTTCTCCTTCACTCGTATTTTCAAACTCTTCACTCTGATTTAGAATTTCAAGTATTGATTTAGAGGCAGAAATGCCTTGCATGGCGAAATGGAAGTAAGACCCAAGCTGACGTAGTGGACGGAAAAACTCGTATGATATCAGAAGAACAAGTATTGCTACAGGAAGTGGAATCATGCCTGATTCAAAATACAATAGTGCGAGTGTAATTCCTAAAGCAGTTCCTAACAAAGCTATAAGATCCATGACTAAAAGTGAAGTAAGATTGGTATAGAGGAGTTTCATTGTTTTATTACGAAAATCCCAACTCTTCTGAGAGATTTTCTCAGTTCTTCGATTGGTCAACCCCAGAAGTTTTAGCGTTGTTATCCCCTGAATTGAATCTAGGAAATACGCATTTAGATCCTCATAAGTATGCCAATGAGTCTTTGAAACACGTCTTACCCACCTTTGTACTAAGCCTATAGATATTGGGATTATTGGAACACAAAGAATCAGAATCATTGCGATTTGTTGAGTATAAAATGACAAATAACAATACAAGGCGGCTGGTATCAGAATGCTAAGAAAGAGTTGAGGGAAAAATCTACCATAGAATATTCCAAGTGCTTCTACCCCCTCAATGGTTGTAGTTACCAACGCACCTGTTTTTTTAGCATCTCTGTAATCCAATTCGATATTTAGTAACTTTGAATAAATACGATCCCTAATCATCAGTTTGACTTTTGCTGAAATTCTGAAAGCAATGCTACTGGAACCCCAAGAGAGTACAATTCTACAGATTAGTATAATGACCATTATGACAACAGCAGAATATAGTAACTCTCTTGTGATTGTTCCTAGAACAACCAAACCAACAATATATGCAACCTTGTCGATAATCAAAACAGTTGTTAGTAGAATTAAGAGATCAGTCAAAACCTTTCCTAATACCCACCGTGCTGATATATTTCCTAGTGAGAACAACCTATTACTCATCAAGTCCACCTTCGCTGAAAACTATTGAACAGGAGTCAATCAGAAAATGTTCTCCTTGAACTTGCCCTTGATAATCACTATAATGATTGCCAGTGAAATCAACTCGATAAGTCCTGCAACTAGAAACGCAATTGCAAAGTTAGAGTAAATAAGCAGTAGGCCTAAAACTATAGGTCCAATTACAATACCCATATTTCCAACAAAATTGAAGAAACCCATAGCCATTGCGGATTCATCTTGTCCAACTGAGTCACCAATAAGTGCCATTGATGCGGGAGATGTAATTCCAGAAAATACTCCAAGTAGAATCAATATGATGACTAGATGTATGAACCCAAAAGAACCTGCAAAGCCAAGGATAGAGAGGATAATACCATATATTGCACTGCCAATGACTAACTGTTTGTAACGACCATACTTGTCTGAGATTTTTCCCATAGGATATTGTAATATTATGAAAGGTATGGCAAAAAGACCCAATGCCATTCCTCGGAGTGATTCTGAGAGTCCTAATACTTGGAACAGAAACAGGGGAAGTGCAGTAAGTATGAATCCCATATGCAGACGGTCAATGAAATTGAATAAACAAGGCACTACTAATTTGGGATATTCTTTTGCAGACATTATGCTTTGTTTTAGAGAAACTCGTTTCTTAATGAAAACTGGATCATCTAATCCAAACAATGCTAATGGTAGAACCAGCAAACTAAGAAATGCAGCAACCCAATAGGGCATGAACACATCTATAGATGCAATAAAACCTCCAATCATTGGTCCAAGACCCATGGCAAGTGCAAGAAAAACACCATAAATACCCATATTCTTGCCACGATCATTGCTTCCAGAATAATCCAATACTAGTGTCATGAGTATTTGCCAAGACATAACTGTGAAAGAGCCCTGAATAAATCGAAAGATTAGAAGAATAGGATAAATCGTGGTTGTTGTCATAAGTATGAAAAAGACTGAAGAACCTATTGATCCAATAATAATGAATAACTTGCGCTTGCCAATTTTATCTGAGATTATATAGGTAGAAATTCCCATAATCAAATAAGCTATATAGACAACTGAATCGAAATAGGAGTATTCCAGTTCAGTAAGACCCGAAAATCTTGCTAATATGAACTCTGGTTCATTTGCATGTAGTAGAGATACAGCTGTTATTGTAAGTAAAGTAAGAAAACCCAGAAACATTATTCGTTTTGTGTTGTTTCTACTTGAATTGGACTCTATACTCATTTTTTCTTCCGTTGTAATCAATAGTTTAGAACCTCCCAAGCCTCAATTAAATATTAGAGGCGCCTATAAAAGTTAGTCGCAACTAATTTATAGAGGTTAATGAAACTTTCGGTAAAGGATAGTGTGAGATTCAAGTTTAGAATAGGAAGAGGAATGGTAAGCAAAACAGTAGCCTGCAAAGTAGGATGAAGCAAGTAGAAGGGAGCAGAAAGTCATATGCTAAAAGAAATTCTCCAGATTATGGTTAGTCATGGTTATTTGAGTAAGGAACTAATCGCAAGACAATTAGATTTGAGTATTGCAACTGTGGAAGATGCATTAAATTTATTGATAAGAAATGACTATTTGTCACGAGAAAGCATGTCATCTTCAGGAGCTGCAGCATGCACGGGTAGTCAACAGCTGCGAAAATCCTGGACAAACCTAGACATCAATGAAACCATT
This sequence comes from Candidatus Thorarchaeota archaeon, assembly GCA_018238825.1. Classification (GTDB taxonomy): domain Archaea; phylum Asgardarchaeota; class Thorarchaeia; order Thorarchaeales; family Thorarchaeaceae; genus SMTZ1-45. The sequence goes on from JABCSP010000078.1 coordinate 8,651, forward strand.
AGTTGAAGAAAGACAATTCTTGTATGGGCTTAAAAGCTTCCTACAAGACCATATGCTGAAACTGAATGTTGATCAATAAGGCCTACAGGTATGAACTGGACCCCAACAACATCCAGAGGTCGCACCTTGCTCAACATGCA